>JAJEAQ010000782.1 GCA_022822685.1 Trichodesmium sp. jk18x7bins.61 | reverse complement strand
TTGAGAATGTTGAGCTAAATTCCAATAAGCTACACCCAAATTATTTAACGTAGAAGCATAATCTTGAGAATTAGCGCCTGCATCCAAATACAAAATTGCTTGTTGATAGGCCATAACTGATTTTTCCCAATTCTCTTGTGCATCTTGATAGGAAGCCAAATCTCCATAAGCTAGACCTAAGTTTTTTTGTAACCTGGCATAAGTATCTTTCTGAGATGGGCTAACCTCAGCCATAACCATTTGATAAAGAACAATACTTCGTTCTAAATAAACTAATGAATTAGACTGACTGGATTTAATTTGATGAGATAAAGTCCAGTAAAGAGTCGCAAGATCGTTGAGAATATCAAGAATCGGAATTTGAGATGGACAAAACTTGTGAATACTTCCTAAATCTTGAGTTGTAGCCACCTGTTGACTATCAAATGCCCATTCAATCACCATCTCATAAGTACGAATGGCAATCATCAGACTTTTTTCTGAGACTTCTCCAGCTAAGATGCGATCGCGGTAAAAATCCCCCAATGTTTGATAAGCTAAAACCAGTTCTGGAGATGGATATTCAGACTTGTTCAAATCCTGAATCTCCTTGAGGATTTGAAACTGTTGTTTTTCTAGGGCAGTTTTCTCATCACCAGACTTTCTAGAAATTTCTGCCCAGAGTAAATTTTCTAGTTTGACTAATTCCCACTCTAGATATTGGATATTTTCCCGCTCTTCCCTAACCTGAATGGGCAACTCTGAAAATTTTTGTAGAGTGGGAGGTAGAATATAAGGACTAGAATTTTTAGATTCAATAGTGTAAGACTTTTGTTCTAGAGCCATTAATGGTCTTACAGTATTGGTAGAAGGTGGGCTAGTTGTTAGAATAGAGAAAGATTGACGGTTTTTTTTGTTTGGCAATGATGATTTTTTTTGCCTAGGAGCTATAGGTGTAGGATCTCCTTCAAATTCAAATACACCTGTGTGCCAACGCCAAAATTCTGGAGCTGACTGTTTTATACTATTCAGCCATGGTTTAGTTATCCAAAGTAATACACTCGATTCTAATTTAGATATATTTGTTTCTATTTTTTTCAGATTGGTAATAAATGACCATTGAACTGCTGAAGGTTGTTTAGTCAAGTGTTCTACACCAACAATTTGAAATCCTAATATCTGATACTCTTGTGCTTTTTGATATTGAGGATTTTTGTCTAACCATTGATTGATCTGAGTGACTGGATTAGGATTACTGAGATTTAAGTTAAGAGTGACAAATAATATATGTTTATTACTGTTTTGTTGTCGGGCGGTATAATCTATATTACTTGTTAAATCTGCTTGTAAATGTTCAACTAGGCTATTTCTTAGCTCTTGATTATCACAAACAGCTATAAAAACTTGACGGCGTAGGCTTAATGATAAGGCTTGTTTTAAGCGTTGATAGATTTGCCGGTTCAATCTAGAATTTTTTGGGGAACCAATTTCTATCACAGTTCTAGTAGGAATAAATGAATTTGAATAATTTTGATTTTGTTTTATGAGATTAATTATAACTTACTTCACTCTCAATAAGAAGAAAAAGTTAATCAACAAAGAAGGATATAAAGTCTGATAAGAACATATCAATTTTCCTGTCTTACTTCTTTTGTATATATGGTATTCAGGTATCCAAAACCTCTAAAAAATAGGCATGATTTTTTTTATTATGGTTTAAATCCCCTGGGATTTTTTTGTAATCGCTTGCTATAAGGTCTAGATAATTATTCATTGTTAGTGTAGAAAAAATGATATGTGTAAATAAGTAATGATTTTTGCAGTTTAGCTTCTGACAATAAAAAGAATATGTCAACGAATATTCTTAAAAATTTAGGACTAGGGAAAAAACTAACAAAAGGATGGTAGGAAGTTACTCAGCCAGTTTTAACAGTTGGTTGAATAATAAATCGTAGGTTTTAACCAAGATTACAGTGTGTTATAATTCTTTTTTTTTATAGGCTAGAAACAAGGTTTTTATTGTTGGTAATTAGCATTTTTTATGGTGGACTAACCACATAATCTAGGGTGTATTATGTCAATGCAATCTGTATTCGCCCTTGTAAAATTAATTTTTAAATGCTATATTTACAGTTATTCCCTGTAGTCGAGCGATCATCTCTTATACCAATTTTATTTAGGGTAGCGACTAATTTTTATATCTTAGTAGTCATTAGTTCAGTGATAGTGGAATAAAAAAAATTATCTATAGCGTTATTTATGGTGATTGATATTAGAGCTGTAAATAATATGTTAATATTAAATTTTCATGTTTCTGAATCTCAGTCAGGAGTAATTTTTGACAAACTGGTGGGAATTCCCACATCCTCCCTTTGATAAACAGGAAGCACGGTTATAAGAATCAGAATCAACACATTAGTCCAAGATAACTTCTGTCAAAACTGCGATTTGCTCTGTTCTAGGAAAATCATCTCCCGTTTTATCCTAAAATAGATAACTTATCAAGCAACGGCTTCAGTAGTCAGTAGTCAATAGAGAGAAACTAGGACAAATCCTAAATCTCTCTGTTATGAGGATTTAATGCCTCACCATCTGCACCATATACTATGGACTACCAAATAAAAAACATCCCAAATCTGTTTAATTCTGGGAAATTCCTAAAAAAACAGGCTCTTGAAAGTTCACGAGCCTGGTTAAGCATTTAATAATTTCTGGTGAAAATTTAAGCAGAAACAGAGAAAGCAACAAACACTAAGCTACATATTAAAAAGATTGCTAAAATTCCCAAAATCAGATAATTCACTTTTTGTTTCTGATTTGAGGCCTCAGCTTGATACATTTTTGGCTCTGCAGCAAAATTATTTAGACGTCCACCTGCTTCTGTTGTATATGGCATAATTAAAAGTCATTTATTTTTTTTATTATTACCTAGAATATCATAAAATTTGCTGAATAAAGAAAATTATGATTAGCTCTGAGGGCTGTTAATTGTTCCAGTCAGGGGAGAAGAAGCGATCGCATAATCTTTTTTAGGTATTCTGCCAGCTAGATAAGCTAAACGTCCCGCTTCTGTGGCCATACCCATAGCTTTAGCCATCATAGGTTGGTTTTTAGCCAGAGCGATCGCTGAATTAATCAATAAAGCATCTGCCCCCATTTCCATTGCTTGAGTTGCTTCACTGGGAGTTCCAATTCCTGCATCTACTACCACAGGCACCATAGCATTGTCAATAATTATGGAAATATTAGCTGCATTTTGTATTCCATGACCAGAGCCTATGGGTGAACCTAAAGGCATAACTGTAGCACAACCGACCTCTTCAAGTCTTTTGGCCAGCAATGGGTCAGCATTAATATAGGGTAAAACAGTAAAACCTTCCTTAATTAATTGTTCTGCCGCTTGTAATGTTCCAATCGGATCTGGTAGTAGATACTTAGGATCGGGAATAACTTCCAGCTTGACAAAATTATTATCTTCTTGACCTAACAATTTAGCCATTTCTCGTCCCAATCTAGCCACTCTGATGGCATCTTCAGCAGTTTGACAACCCGCAGTATTTGGCAGCATCCAGATTTTTTTCCAGTCTATAGCTTCTGCTAAACCCTCATGCCCAGGAGCTTGAGTTTGTACCCGTCGCACCGCCACAGTTACAATTTCACATCCACTAGCCTCTATACTTTGCTGCATTTTTTCCATAGTTGGATATTTACCTGTACCCGTCATTAAACGAGAAGCAAATTTTCTGCCTGCAATGATTAGAGGTTGTTCTTGAGTTTGTGTGTTTAGTGTTTTTAATGTCTGCATGACTTCGATTATTATCTTGACTTTTAGAGACTGTTTGTCAAACTCAGATTAAATTTTTGTGTAGGGTGGGTGAGGTGGAAATATAGAACCCATTTTAGAACTATTGCTACTAGGAAGCACGGAGTTGGGGGGAGTTGGGAGGGTGGCGCGGGGGTTAAGAGTTGAGGCTCCTATTTTATATCTATAACAATTACTATCGGCAAATCTTTTCAGCATTTAGAGTGAGGGAAAAATCAGCCTTTGATTTAATGTTTCTCGTATTTGTTTGCTTGCTCAAGAAAGAATTTATGTGGGTTTTTCTTTACGACTGGCGAATGTAGCTTATTTGGTGGGAAGTAATATAAATGGGAGCGGCCACCAAAATTTTTAACCCAGTTGGTTTCTCTATCTATAACCTCCAAGAGAACTGCGACTATAACCACGCTTGTTTAGTCGTACAGTGAATTGGAGGTAGGGGGGTATTGCTTTGTGACATAAATGATGATGTTAAGATTAAATCTTAGTTGAACTAAGCTACTGGTAGTCCGCCAGAAAGTTACGCCCCAGTCTGAATCAACAGGCTCCACAGAGGAATAAATCACCGCCTCAGTGGCAGTGAGTCTGGGAATCGCCAGTTACGGTATTCGTACCTGAAAATCGAATGCAGAATCTATTTATAGATTCTGATCAATCGTAAACCATAATCTTTGACGCAGGTTTTAGAGGTTGAATATGCTGTAGGCGAAAATCCCCCACTAATTACTCTTGAATTCCTTTAGCTCCTCCAACTCCAACTGCCTTCTGCAAAAACAGCTTGTTATCCTTCTTGCTTCTTTACTTAAGCGCAGCAAATTAAGATAAAAATCGGCAAAAAGTAGGAAGTAAGCCGGGTTCTGTTCCCTTAACTAAATCAAGCTAAGAGGGCAGTTATCTATCTGGGATGCCTGTTACCAGACACCTCTAGCAGTACACCTAAACACCGCAGATTTCCCTGTGATGCAACGGAACTGGAAAAAGACCAACCATAGTTCCTCCGTCCGACCTTGCTCCCCACCGGGGTTTACCGAGCCAGTGCCTCACGACACTGCTGGTGCGCTCTTACCGCACCTTTGCACCCTTACCCTGAATAGAGTCGAATTATATCCCATCTAGAGGGCGGTATGTTTCTGTGGCACTATCCTCACGATCACCCGCACTGGACGTTATCCAGCAAGCTTGGCCTTTCGGGAGCCCGGACTTTCCTCAGACTCTAAATACTGAGTCCGCAACTGCCTCACCTACTTTCTGCCTATATATATTATTTTATCAAAAGATCTCAAAAATAGCTCAATATTCCCGGTGAAGTTGGCAACAAGGATTTTCAGTAGTTGCTTCAGTAATTAATGCCAAGCTGGATTTTTTTCTTATATCATGTTCGGATAATTATAGCGCTTCGCTCTGGCGTATTTACAAATCAGGATTGAATATCCTTTGACTGAGCAGTTCCCATATTTCAATCTGTAACTATACTAGCGCTTCGCGCTATAGTTATAAAAAACTTCGAGCCCTAGAATTTCTAATTTATCCTCCCTAACCCCCCTGGGAAAGGCAGGGGAAGTAAACCAAAGTATCTGCTGATATCCCTAATCAAACAAAAAGCACAGCATCTTCTTGATCTTTTATTTATTGATAATTATTAAAGGCCTGCCGGCAAAAAGCGCCGAGACCCCGCGTAGACGGCTGGACGGGGCTTACAAGGTGCGGAATTTAGTGACGCACACAGCCTCTGGCCTACGCATTCCCTAGGAGCGAGAGGCCTGTTGGCCAGAGGGACAGCCTATGGTAGGGGATTTAACCCTGCACCACCTTTCATGTTTGCGAAGCGCATTTAGCGGCAGCTCTGCGAAGCGCAAAAAGGCACACCACTAATTTCAAAAATATAGTAGGGGACAAGGGAGCCTCTTCTAACAGTGCTTTTGCCTCTTGCCTGTTCCCTCTTGCCTATCCCAAAGGGAGTTCAACTGAACAATAATATTAATCATCTTCTTTAGGAGTAGTTAAAATATTCTCAAACCATCCTTTCCGCCAGAAAAAATAAATCAAACAAACAGCAGTAATAAGCATCAAAAATAAGCAAACGGGATAACCATAACGCCAATCCAATTCTGGCATATTCCAGGGAGATGCTTCTGGATCAAAATTCATCCCATAAACTCCAGCTATAAAAGTTAGTGGAATAAAAATTGAGGAGATTACAGTTAGTAGCTTCATTACTTCATTCATTTTGTTACTGACTGAGGATAAATAAATATCCATTAAATCTGAAGCTAAATCTCGATAAGTTTCTACTATATCTCTGAGTTGAATTGTATGTTCATAACAGTCTCTAAAATAGACTAATACTTCCGGATTTATTAAGGGGCTACCATCTCGAATCAGAATATTTATTGCTTCTCTTAGTGACCAGATGGCTCGTCGCAGCGTTAATAATTCTCGCCTCAATTGATAGATTTTTTTTATGGTTGTACGATAGGGGTTAAATACTACTTCATCTTCTAATACTTCTATCCTTTCCCCATATTCTTCTAAGACTGGAAAAAATCCATCAATAATTGTATCTACTAGAGAGTAAGCTAAATAATCGACTCTTTGCCTCCTAATAATTCCTTGATTATTATTAATTCGTTCCCGTACAGGTTTCAGACAATCATATTCTGGATTTTCTTGAACTGTAATTAAATGTTTTTTTCCTAATATGATGCTTACTTGTTCTTTTTCAAAAGGTTCTAAATCTGATTTTATTCTCACCATCCAGGTAATAATTATTAGTTGATTTTTGTCATGTATGACTTTGGGTCTTTGAGGAACATTCACAACATCTCCAAGGCTGAGAGGATGTATTTGAAATACTTTTGCCATCTGTTGCCAAGAACTTTGATTACCTAAACCAAGCACGTTAATCCAGGAAACGGAATTAGATTCTAGGTAAGGAATACAACTTTCTGGATTTAATATTTTGATTCTGGTGGCTGTATTTTCTGTATAATCTATCAAAGCTATATCTGGTGGTGGAGCATCAGGTTCTAAGTCGAGTGTTCCTGGCAAATCTTCTGGGTCATCATAATAATAATCAAGATAAGATTCTTCTTCTTCTTCTTGTGGTAATTCAGGAGGATGGGGTTGTAAATTTATTGAATGTGCCATCAATATTACAGTTATGATTAAGAACACTATTAATTTTAGCTTTTTGTATATTTTATGGGATTACTACTTTTTAAATTTTGACAACCACTAAACTTTTTTTAAAAAAGTTAGTAATTGCTCCCATAGGAACTATATATAAATTTCATAATATTTATCAACTTTTATGGAGAGTATAGAGATATTTTAGGAATCATAAATTGTTGATTAGATTATGTTATGTTGCATACTTATGAATGAATAATAGGTAATATCAATTGGTTTAAATTATGATTTAAGGTAGACAATTATTCAGTGATTGGTAGTCCTGCATAGTAATGGTTAGGAG
>JAJEAQ010000687.1 GCA_022822685.1 Trichodesmium sp. jk18x7bins.61 | reverse complement strand
TCTTTTATCCTCCAGAGGATTCGGCCGAGATTCCTCTTGGCTTACTGATAGATTTTAACCTCTCTATCAGACTCTTTCGGACTTGCCCTGTTGTATCATCTGAATTTTTATGAAATAATTGAGCCACCCCCCGTAGAAAAGGATGGTTATCTATTCTGCGATGAGAGTTTTGTTTCTACATTCTAAGGAATAACTAACCTTAGAATCACTCACTTACCTTTTGGTTCAGGCCTGTCAGGAATTATTTGGCCTGTTTATAGGTAACGCAGTTTAATCAATAACTTAGTCTATGTTCATCTTTTTATTTCTCCTTCGACTACTGATTAATTCCTTTCAGCTTTGGTTATTAGGCTGCATTCCATCTTTTTCCTTACCGAATGAGATGTGACGTACCGTTCTTTGACGGGTGACTCTATGTTGAGCCTGTCGGCGACATGTTGAGCCACCTCGCCACATGTCGCCGACAGGCTCAAGGCGAAGCCAAGCGGCAGCTACAGGGTTTGGGGTAGAAATCCCTCATAGGCTTGGTGCCTCAGTTCAGTTGACCAGTTCAGGTCGCACGGTTATTATACTGTCTAAGTGTATTTGTTTTTTAAATTACGTGAGTTCGATGGAAGTTTAATTGCTGAATTTTATATGCAGTAAGCTTTACAGCTGATATTATTCCCCATATTTATTCTCAACTAGCAAAAATTAAGGAGTTGGGAGTTGGGAATTGGGAGTAGGGAGCAATTCTATCGCCTTCTGCCAAACCAGCAATTCTCTCCCCTTCTGCATTTTCCCAATTCCCCTCGCGGCTCCTGCTCCTTCCTGCGCCTCCCTACTCCCAATTCCTAATTCCTAAATAATCCAGGGAATAAGTGAGGGATTAGTCTGGGATTCCTTCCCGGCGCGCTTTGCTACGCACATGAAACGCGAATCCCTAAAGCCCTAGAGTCTATTTTCAATAAAACTAGCTTATTGACATCCGATTTACTTGGGGCAAAACTTTAAAATGCCTACTGCATAAGGATTTAGAGATTTTTATTTTCGTCGAACTCACATTAAGTCAGTTTATTGAGCCGAATTTGAGCTAAAAGAAAACTCGGAAAAACTTAATTCATTAACTTTATTCCAGTTAAAGATTTGTTCTCTAAATTTTTTCCATTGTTGATAAACTGCCTGAAAACTGCTATTTTGACTAGCATTTTCCTCGTAAATCTCAAAAGTTACTTTCTGGGCTGCTTGCATAATCTCTGGATTAAAAGCTCTCAACTGAGTGCCTTTTTCAATTAATCTCGCCAAAGCTTCACGATTCAAGGCTTCATATTGAGCTAACATATTCATATTAGCTTCATAGGCTGCAGTCTGAAAAATTTCCTGATATTCTTTTGGCAGCTTTTGCCAAGCATTCAAATTAACTAATACTTCTATAGTCGCGCCTGGTTCCCACCAACCAGGATAGTAATAATATTTTGCAGCTTTATATAACCCCAACTTCTCATCATCATAAGGCCCTACCCATTCTGCCGCATCAATGGCTCCTCTTTCCAAGGCGAGATAGACTTCTCCACCGGGTAAGATTTGTACATTTACTCCTAACTTGTTCATTACATCACCCCCCAAGCCGGGAATACGCATCTTTAAACCATTGAGATCGGCTAAACTATTAATTTCTCGTCGAAACCAACCCCCCATTTGCCCTCCAGTATTACCAGCCGGGAAATTAATCACATTAAAATCAGTATAAATTTTTTGTATAGCTTCTAAACCTCCACCATGATATAGCCAAGCATTCTGCTGTTGAGCAGTAAAACCAAATGGCATGGAAGTTCCAAATACCAAGGCGGGATTTTTCCCTTTATAGTAGTAACTGGCGGTATGACCGCACTGCACTGTGCCTTGTTGGACAGCATCTAGAACTTCTAAACCTCCTACTATTTCTCCAGCTACATAGGGAGTGATTGTAAATTTACCATTCGTCATGGCAGCAACGCGATCGCATACTGTTTGTGCCCCACCGAACAAAGCATCTAAAGACTGCGGCCAACTTGTCGCCATTCTCCATCTAATATTTTCGCCTGCTGTTTGACTCAAAGCAGGTACAGCAACTGTGCTGGTAGCAGCAATAGCAGTATAACTAACTAGGTTTCGACGTTTCATTAATTTATTGGTTGACTTGATTTACTAGATTGACTTGAGCAATTATTCTGACGTTGCTGATGGGTGGATTGAATATAGATCGAAATATAAAACTGCATTTCGATCGGAATCTCATTGAGCAACGTCGTTATTCTTGAGTGAACGTAAACTGAGCAAAACTTAATTCATTAATTGCATTCCATTGATAAATTTCTTCCCGAAATTTTTTCCACTGTTCATAGACTTCTTTAAAACTTCCATCCTGACTAGCTTTTTCTTCATAAAACTCAAAAGCTGCTTTCTGTGCTGCTTGTAAAATTTCTGGACTGTAAGGGCGTAACTCAGTCCCACTTGCGATCAATTCTGCTAGTGCTGCCCCGTTTAAAGTATCATATTTGGCTAACGTATTCATATTGGCTTGGTATGTAGCCGCCCTCAAAGCTTCCTGATATTCCGTTGGCAACTTCTTCCATTCATCCTGGTTAATTTGCACTTCAAAAGTTAGGCCTGGTTCCCACCAGCCTGGATAATAATAGTATTTCGCCGCTTTATTTAAGCCTAATTTCTGGTCATCATAAGGACCTATCCATTCAGCAGCATCAATAGCTCCCCTTTCTAGGGCTAGATAAATTTCACCACCAGGCAATACTTGAGTATTTACTCCCAATTTTTTCATTACCTCGCCACCGAAACCAGGTATTCGCATACTTAAACCTTGCAAGTCGTTAACTGTATTAATTTCTCGTTTAAACCAACCCCCCATTTGCACACCACTGTTACCTGCAGGGAAACTAATAATATTAAAGTCAGAGTAAATTTTGTGCATTATTTCTAGCCCTCCACCATGATAGTACCAGGCGTTTTGTTGTTGGGCAGTTAAGCCAAAAGGAACAGAGGCGCCAAAGGCGAGGGCTTGGTTTTTGCCTACATAATAGTGGCCGGCAGTATGGCCACATTGTACTGTGCCTTCTTGAACAGCATCTAGAACTTCTAAACCTCCAACTATTTCTCCTGCCGAATAGGGAGTAATATTGAATCTACCATTGGTAATAGCTGCAACGCGATCACATACCGTTTGTGCTCCTCCAAAAATTGTATCTAAGGACTGGGACCAACTTGTAGTCATTCTCCACTTGACAGAAGGCAAGCCGTCGGTAGAGGTAGTTTGAGTGGTAGTTTGACCACAACCTGTCAAAGCGATAGCACTAGCTGCTCCCACTCCCAGTTGGTTTATTAGTTTTCTACGTTTCATTTACTTTTTTGATTTTTGTGACTTTTAAGTTAATAATTAAATTTTTTCTGTATTTTTAATTATATTTTACTAGAAATAGTTAAAGGTATTTTACTATAGCCTCTGCCAAAATATATACTAATATCATGTCAGCTTAAATGCTCATAATCAAAAAAGAACTAAAATTGTAGGCCCTTGTAGAACGATAGTGTTAGGGAAGCTTATCCTAAGGATAAACCCAACAAAGCTTTACATAGGTTGGGTTTCGTCTCACTTGACTAACCTACTGGTAATTCACTTTTGTGCAAAGCTGTTGTCAAATCAAGGCCATAGCCAATAGAATTTTACAAAAAAATATTCAGGATGGAAAAAAACAATAAGTCCACAGTAGTAATTACAGGTGCATCATCAGGGGTAGGTTTACATGGAGCGAAAGCCCTGGCTAAAACAGGTCAATGGCATGTAGTTATGGCTTGTCGAGAGCTCTTAAAAGCGAAAAAAGTTGCCCAAGAAGTGGGAATGGCAGAAGATAGCTATACTGTGATGCACCTCGACTTAGCAAGTTTAGAGAGTGTACGAGGCTTTGTCAAAACTTTCAGAGAAAGTGATAGTAGGTCTCTGGAAGCCCTGGTATGTAATGCTGCAGTATATCTACCTCTGCTAAAAGAACCAATGCGTAGTGTAGATGGATATGAATTGAGTGTTGCTACAAACCATCTGGGACATTTTCTGCTATGTAACCTGATGTTAGAGAATTTGAGAAAGTCACCGATTGCGGATAAGAGGATGGTAATTTTGGGAACTGTAACGGCTAATCCGAAGGAGTTAGGAGGCAAGATCCCGATTCCAGCTCCGCCAGATTTGGGAGAACTCGAAGGTTTTGAACAGGGATTCAAGGCTCCTATTTCAATGATTAATGGTAAAAAATTTAAGTCTGGGAAAGCTTACAAAGATAGCAAGCTCTGCAATGTATTGACAATGCGGGAGTTGCATCGGCGTTATCATCAGGCAACAGGAATTGTTTTTAGTTCCCTGTATCCTGGATGTGTAGCCGACACGCCTCTATTCCGAAATCATTATCCTTTGTTCCAGAAAATTTTCCCCCTATTCCAAAAAAATATTACTGGGGGATATGTGTCTCAGGATTTGGCAGGGGAAAGGGTTGCTGCTTTGGTAAAGGATCCTGAATATAACAAATCTGGTGTGTATTGGAGTTGGGGAAATCGACAGAAGGAAGGTAGAAAGTCTTTTGTGCAAGAGGTTTCTGATGAGGCAAGTGATGATGATAAGGCGATTAAGCTTTGGGAATTAAGTTCAAAGTTAGTAGGCTTAAGTACTTGAATCAGTTATTAGTTATCAGGCGGGGTGGTGGGGGAACGATGATATGATTAGCTCTTTCCCCCCTCTAAAATTTGTGCAATAAACTCTCTCGCTGTTGCTGGTGAGACTGTTTCGACTCCAGAACTATTTTTATGAAGCCACCAACCTGTAATAGTTTGTAGTGATCGCCATATTTCCAAATGCTCTACAGGTAGATAGGCATAAAAACTCTCGTCTCCACTGCCCATAACTCCCCAACTCCAATGAGTGAAATAGTCGTGACTAACTCGATAGATGGGAAAGTCACCACTCATAGGCATTCCCCATCCATCAATAGCGATGAGAGTTTTTATTTGCCAACCTTGTAGTTGCCAAGCCCAAGCTACTCCTATTGCGCCTACGACTCCCGCACTATAGGCAATTAATATTAAGGGTATATCTGTAGTTAAGGTTTTTTCAATACATAAAAAATTCAATATGTCAATTGCAGAGTAGTTAAACTAAGCTAGGATTGTTACCAATCCCAACTCGTCTTCAGAACCGGACTTGAGACTTTCGCCTCATCAGGGAGGAATCTCTTCTCCTTTTTACGGCTCCTCTCTTAAACGCTCCTTGCGGATACCTTAAGCACATGGTGTCACGGGTTTTTTGTCGCTGAGTATTAACATATCGTCCTCCCATCTGTAATCAAATGGGATTTTCGATAAATCAAGTAACTTGCACTTATGCAAACTACTACCATCCCGATCCGATTTTGCTAACATTGTAGCTGCCGCTTGGCTTCGCTAACGCTAACAATGCACAGCAAGACTAACTTGCTGAGGGGGTATCTCCCAATGTGGTAGAAAACTTTTCTACCACGCTTTTGATAAAAATCCCGCGCGCTCCGTTCAAATCGCGATTAGGACGAAATCCATCTTTACCTGTAACAACTTTTTTTGCCACCTAAATTCTTGATAATTTCTCCAGTCCATATCCGGTCAGGTGGCCTCCCCCTAGAGGAGCTTTCATGTAGCTTTAGCTAAAACATACGGGGACAAATTTAGAATCCCTATCTGCTCCATTACAGAACAGCATGTTGGCGACAGGGTCAACATCCCGGCGACAGGCTCAAACGCTTTTTCTTCCATCCTTGACTCGACAGAGATTTCCGTCATTGTTGCCTCCTCACTACTCAAGATTCCTTGAGACTCTGAATTGCTCACCCTGTTGTATCGTCTGAAGTTTTTGAAATGGTTGAGCCACCCCCCCCGTAGAAAGGGATGGTTATCTTTTCTGCGGTGAGGGTTTTGTTTCTACATTTTAAGGAGGGAGAAGCCTTAAAATCACTCACTTACCTTTTTGGTTACGGCCTGTCAGGGATAATTTGGCTGTTCTTTATATGACGCAGTTTTAGCTAAAGCTACATGAATAATCAATAACTTAGTCACTGATTATCTTTCTATTTCTCCTTCGACTACTGATTAATTCGCTACGGCTATTAGGCTGCATCCTATCTTTTTCCTTACCTACTGAGATGTGATGTACCGTTCTTTGACGGGTTACTCTATGTTGAGCCTGTTGGCGACCTGAAAGGCGAAGCCAAGCGGCAGCTACAGGGTTTGGGGTAGAAATCCCTCATAGACTAGGTGTCTCAGTTCAATTGACCTGTTGAGCCACCTCGCCACATGAACAGGTCGCGCCTGGGATTTCCAATGATTATGGTTGTCGTCTTGATGATGTAACTCTATTTGTTGTACCTGCCCCTAGGCTTGGCTAACAGACTCTACCAATTGTCATCCCCAATCTTCATTCACATGGATGGTATTGCTCAAC
>JAJEAQ010000631.1 GCA_022822685.1 Trichodesmium sp. jk18x7bins.61 | reverse complement strand
TGACTGCCCAATATTATAAATGCGTAAATCCTGAAGTAATTCAGCGAACATGATATGATTCCAAATAAATCACTTTGAATTTTTAAAATTGAATTTATAATAGTTGTTAAAGAAATTGGTTGTTAAAGGAAATATTATTGCTTCATACTGCCAGAAACTGTGCCAGAATTGGAACAAGAATAGCACTATCTCATAACTCAGAACAAAAAAAATTGTTCTGATAACTGTCTATCAAATTTAGAGGGCTTTGCTATATGAGTTCCAAGAATTTTAACCAGAGGGTATCTGCTCCTTGCATAATTGACAGTGGCATTATTGTCAACAAACGTGATATACAAAGACTGTTGATAGATTTAGGTAGAGTCCGTTACATCCATGCTCAAGATGGCCAGATTCAAAGCCAAGGGGAAGGATACATACTAGAAGTATTTGCGGATCATCAACGGTCAACCTTAGTGGCCAACCATTCAATATACTTAAATGTCTATAGTTTCGACTACCTAGAGCTTGGGAAGTCTGCCAATCAAGAAACATATTTTGATTTGATGACTGAAGGACGCAAGTTAAGACTAATTCCTCTGTCAAACCCTTTACAAGAAGAAACGACTAGAAATATCAATACTGCAGCTTTTGATGCTGTTATGGATCAAGTTTTGTCATCTAATTGGGATATGCAGTTTGATGATGATGATTGCCCTTTTTAGGGACAAATATAAATTATACGGAATTGGGGAGAAAATGTAAACTGTTCTGATATTAAAGAAAACAGTTAGAATTTATAAATCGCCAATACTAACTATCCCATGGCCAAAAAATTTTCATTTCATTGTCAAGCTTGTTGTAGCTATACGAAGGCCCGTGCGGGTGTTTTTTTGACTCCTCATGGCAGTGTAGATACACCGAGATTTATGCCTGTGGGGACTTTAGCAAATGTGAAAACTCTCACACCTGCTCAGTTAGAGGTAGCGGGTGCACAGATGATATTGGCAAATACTTATCATCTTCACTTGCAGCCTGGAGAAAGTATTGTTTCTGGTGCAGGTGGACTACATCAATTTATGGCTTGGAAAGGGCCGATTTTGACAGACTCTGGGGGCTTTCAGGTATTGAGTTTGGGAGAGATCCGAACTATTAGTGAAGCAGGTGTTAAATTTCGCTCTCCTCGTGATGGTAGTATTATTGATTTAACTCCAGAACGTTCAATCCAAATTCAAAATGAATTGGGAGCAGATGTGATTATGGCCTTTGATGAGTGCCCGCCCTACCCAGCAAGTAGAGAAGAAGTAGAGTTGGCAACAAATCGTACTTATCGATGGTTAGAGCGTTGTATTCAGGCTCATCAGCGTCAGGAGCAGGCACTATTTGGTATTGTTCAGGGCGGTGTTTATCCGGATTTGCGTTCTGTAGCAGCGAGGCAGTTGGTAGATTTGGATTTATCTGGTTATGCTATTGGTGGGGTAAGCGTGGGAGAGCCTGGTGAGCTAATAGATCATATTGTGAAAGTGACTACTCCGTTGTTACCAGAAGATAAGCCTCGCTATTTGATGGGAGTTGGTACTTATCGAGAAATGGTGCGGGCGATCGCTTCGGGGGTGGATTTGTTTGATTGTGTAATTCCCACTCGTTTGGGGCGACATGGGGTAGCTTTGGTTAGGGGTGAGCGGTGGAATTTGAAAAATGCTAAGTTTAGAGATGATTTTACTCCATTGGATGAGTCTTGCCCTTGTTATTGTTGTCAAAATTTTAGTCGAGCTTATCTGAGTCACTTGGTTAGGGCCAAAGAATCTTTGGGTTATACTCTCTTATCTCTTCATAATGTTACAGAACTGATTCGCTTTACTCAACGGATTCGAGATGCAATTGTAGGCGATCGCTTTATCACTGAGTTTGTTGGTTGGCTTGAGTCGGATTGATGCAATATTTTAATCTGTCCCAAAGTAAAAATATTGGCGTGTATTTGCGGGATGAATTGTAGGCTTGGATGTATTTCCAAAGATTCATCCCTTGATTCAGCAACGCCAAAATATTGCATCAGGTTTGTGAACAAGAAACTAAATAGCTACTAATAGATTACTGATACCTCTAATATCATGTTGAGCCTGTCGCCGACATGAATCGGATAATTACTTATAACAAACCTCGATCCCTACAACCCCTGTTTTATCCCCCTTTCCCCCCTTTCAAAGGAGGGACTAACACTAATTTCATCTGATTTGGCTACACCCAACACCCATCTAGTTGAGAGTAAGTAGGCAGGCACGATCAAACCGATGTATGTTTAGTTTTGTAAAATAATCTGAAATCAGGTATTTCTTAAACCCCGCCCGTAAGGGCGGAGTCTTAAGCTGTGGGCTAGTTTGACATTTTGTTACATAGCTTGATTTTTTAACGCTCACCTACTTAGTCATATCATGTCTGATAAATTAGCCTCAATAAAAGTAGGTTGGGTTTCTCTGGGGATATCTTGCTACGTTACCTCAACCAAACCCACAAATAATATGGTCAATTAATGCGACAATATGGTTGTTCCAGAGCAATCAATATTTGCCCACCCTACTATCTTTTAACTTTTGACTTTTGATTTCCGTGATAGCGAAGCGAGTTAAACTTGAATTTTGGTAATGGCAATATTACCACCAAAGCAAACATCTACATCTGTACCAGGGTGGCGATCGCGTTCTTCGTATTTTCCTATATAACAAGCATCTTCTTCTTCAATCTCATAAGCTACTGGTAATGGTTGATTAGATAGTTCGCAAAATACCATTTTTGGATCTGGTGCTTCCGCTTCTAAATAGGGAAAATTTACATTCCAAAAAGCTCCAGACTCAAGTGGGCGGGTGAGCAAATCAGCTAATACTATTTTTGCTAAACGGGTTACTCTTTCCCAGTTTACAGGCTTTTTGCCTTGACGATATTGAGAAAGGGCAATTCCGGGGATTCTGTGAAATGCTGCTTCTCTTACTGCTGCTACTGTACCAGATATGTAAACATCTACACCCATGTTACCGCCTGAGTTAATCCCTGAAAGCACCCATTTGATATTTTGACATATATGTTTGAGCGCGATTCGAGTACAGTCTGCCGGTGTGCCTGCGATCGCATACTCAACCTCAGATAAAGTTTGGATATTAATTGGGATCCGAGTTGTAACTTGATGTCCACAACCAGATAATTGTCCTTGAGGAGCAACAATAATGCTTTGCTCAACAGAGAGTAGAGGTAAACCAGTATTATTCACAGCTTCCCAAAGTGCTCTAATGCCTGGAGCGTTAATCCCATCATCATTAGTGATAATAAATGTCATACTTATTAATAATTTAAACTCAAGCAGCTACTAATTATAACACAGAGAAAGACGATTTTTTTTAGTATTATGTTAAACTTTTAATAAACGAAAAATCAAGAGTAATTAAAGTCAATGTATGTCACTGCCCGCAGTTTTACACCCTGATATAGTTGAGTTTCTCCGAAAAGACGCAGAAAGTAATCTACAAAAGAAAGTATGGGAATGTATTGAAAGACTAAAACAGCAAAGATTTAATAGCGGATTACGGGTTAAAAAACTGAAGGGAACTAACAAAAGAGTATGGGAAGCGAGGATTAACAGTGCCAGTCGTTTAATTTTTACCTACAATAAATCACAGCAACCAGAAACAGCAAAAGTACAAGTTTATCTAGCAATTCAAGATATTTGTGTAGATCATGATGATGTATCACGACGTGCTAAAGCTAGGAAGAAAAGTCCTAATTCTGAATGGTTAGAAACAGGAGAGTTTGAAATTATTGTAGAAACCAGTAATTTCAAAAATCAAGATAATTACACAAACGAAAATACAGTCTATTCACCACAAGAAAGCGCGAATATTGAAGCAGTGAAAACTCTGAATTTAGAGATCGACTCAGATTTGACAGACGACGAATTATTGGGAAATATTCAGTGGCGAGTATTAGACTCAGAAACAGAATGGCAAAAAGCGATTATTGAGCAAGATGCAGATTTACCGTTAAAGCTGACTCCAGAAGAATATAAACTGGCTAAACTTTCAGGAAATTTATTATTAAATGGCAGTGCTGGTACAGGAAAAACTACAGTGGCATTATATAGAATGCTGCAAAAAAAACAGCGTATAAAATTTGAAAAACGCTTGTATATTGCTAATAACAGTTTGCTAGTTAATAATGCTAAAGAACAATTTGATAAAATAGTTACAGATAGAGAATTAGAACAAGAAGAAAAAGACAAAATCCATCAAATAGTTTGTGAATTTAAAAATCTCCATCAACTATGTTTAGAGTTCCTCAATAATTATCACAAAATATATGATTATCAGGATGAGGTTAACTATCAAATGTTTTCAAAAATGTATAAATCACATCCAGGGAAAAAACAATATCCAACTGCTTTAGTATGGGAAGAAATTAGAAGTATTATTAAAGGCCAACAACTAAGCATTACAGAAAAGATGTTATCTGAAAAAGAATATGAAAAAATTAGCAAAAATAGCATCATATCGATGCCGAATAAAAATCGTCGAAAGCTATATAAGATAGCAGAATGGTATCAAAAGAAACTTCAAAAAGGAAGGTTATATGATGAAATAGATTTGGCTAGACAAGTGTTGCAATTGATTAAAAATGATTACCGAGAAAAATATGACTTAATTGTTTGTGATGAGGTACAAGACTTTACAGAAATACAGTTAGAAGTTTTATTCAATTTAGTAGCTCCTAGTGGAAATTTATTTTTGACTGGAGACTCGCATCAAATAATTAGTCATAGTGGTTTTCAGTGGGAAAAACTCAAGCATAAATTTTATCCCCATAGAAAAGTAGATCAACAAACTCTGAACTTTAACTTTCGGAGTGTAGGAAGCTTGGTAAATTTAGCAAATCAACTACTCAAATTGCGTTCTCGATACTTATCTGAACCTAGAGGAAATTATTCTACGACCAATAGTATTAATGGTCAATTAGCTAGGATAATTTCAGCAGATTATCAAACATTAATAAAAATATTAAAGGAAACATCTTTGTGTCCCGATGATGCTATTTTAGTCAGACAAGAGTCAGATAAAGAAAAAATGAGAGCTGAATTAAATTCTAGTTTTGTTTTTACAATTGAAGAAATCAAAGGATTAGAATTTGATACAGTTTTTCTCGTGGAATTTTTTCAGCCAACACAAAAACTTTGGGGGAAAGTAATACGGGGTGGAATACTAAAAGAAAAGGAAAAACCACAACTGCAATTAGAGTTAAATTTACTGTATGTAGCAATTACTCGTGCTAGCAGAATATTAAATATTTGGGAATCAAAGCCTAGTCAGCTTTGGCAAGAATCAGAATTAACAGGTTTATTTCAGTCAATAATACCAGAATTAGTCAGAAGCGATCGCATAGAACCTAGCCCAGAGACATGGCGTAAACAAGGACAATATTACATGCAGGCTGAATTTTATCAGCAGGCAAAAGAATGTTTTATTAAATCGGGGGATGTAGTTTTAGAGAAACAAGCTCAAGGTAAATTATTAATTCAAAAACAAGCTTATGATGAAGCAGCAAAAATTTTTGTTGAGTTAACAGAATGGCAAGAGGCAGCCAAGTTATTTGAGAAAGTAGAAAAATGGCAACAAGCAGCAAAATGTTGGGCAGAGACTGGCGAAAATAAGAAGCAAAAAATTTGTGAAGCTTATGGACTAGAAGCAAATTTAGAATGGTTATCAGCCGCCACAAAATGGGAAGAAATCAAAGATTTTGCCAATGCTAAACGGTGCTTGATGAATATTCCTGAGAAAAAAGCAGAATACCGCGCTATTGCATTTGAACAACAACAAAAATGGCTCCAAGCTGCTGCTGAATACGACTTAGCAAAAATGTATCAGAAAGCAGTATTGTGTAGAGCTAAAGAATTTGAAGAAAAAAAACAATGGGAGGAAGTTATTACCCAATACGAAAGAGCAGGCATGATAGAAAAAGCCGAAAAATGCCGTATAAAAGGAGGCAATGAACTGCAAAACCAAGGCTTGATTAAACTAAACAAAGGAGATAATGTTGGTGCTATAGAAGACTATAATCGAGCGATAATTATAAATCCAAATAATCATCAATATTATAATAATAGAGGTATTGCAATGGCCAAAAGGGGGAATTTGAAAGAAGCCATAGAAAATTTTAATAAGGCATTAAAAATTGCACCGAAAGATTCCCAAACCTATTACAATTTAGGAGCAGCTTATACAGAATTAAGAGAATGGGAACGAGGGATAGAATTTTTTTCTCAAGCTCTGAAATTAAATCCTCAAAATGCTCAAATTTACCACAACTTAGGAGTAGTGCATTTTAAAGTAGGAGAACGGCAAAGAGCTATGGTAGATTATAGTCAAGCAATAAAATTGAATCCCAAAAAAGTAGAAGCTTATTATAATCGAGGTATTGCTCATCGTTTCCTTGGAGATAATCAAGCTGCAATTAATGATTTCACAACAGTATTGCAACTCAATCCTCAAATTGCAGATGCTTATACCAAGCGGGGTATTGTCAGGTTTGACATGAAAGATGTAGAAGGAGCGCTCACAGATTTTAATCAAGCTATTAAACTGAATCCTCAACACCCCGAAGCTATCTACAACCGAGCTGTAGTTCGTCGTCTGATTGGAGAACTCCATAGCTCTATAACTGATTTTAATGAGGTAATCAAGATTTATCCTAACTATATGGATGCTTATACCAAACGAGGTATAGTGCGTTTTGAATTGGGAGACAATCGCGGTGCTCTTGAAGATTTAGACTGCTCAGTGCAACTGCAACCTCAGAATTCAGAAGCTTATTATCACCGAGGTAATACTAAACGCAGTTTGGGAGATTTACTCGGAGCGATCACTGATTTTGAGAATGCGATACATTTAAACCCCCAATATTATCAAGCTCATAATGACTTAGGTATTGTGCGTCTCAAAATGGGAGATATGGAAGGAGCAATAAAAGACTTTGAAGCCGCCATACAAATTAACCCTAACTGTGCTGAAGGTCATAATAACCGAGGTTTGACACGGTTAAGATTAGCAGATATGGAAGAGGCAATGAAAGATTTGGCAGTCGCTATAAAAATTAATCCCAACTATGCTGAAGCATACAATAATCTAGGAAATGCTCACTTTCAAATTAGAGATTTTCAGGGGGCTATTCAATGCTTTAGCGAAACTGTCAGAATTAATCCTAACTACGTTCCTGCTTATAATAATCGAGGTTTAGCTCGTTTAAAATTAGCAGATTTTTCGGGAGCGATCGATGATTGCAGTACAGCACTAAAAATCAACCCTAACTATGCTTTAGCCCACTATAATTTAGGCTTAATTCGTAGTAAAATGGGAGATTTGCAGCAAGCTATTGCAGACTATAACGAAGCATTAAGACTGCATCCGAAAAAAATTGATGCTTATATTAACCGGGGGCTGATTCATCTGAGATTGGGAAATTATGTCCAAACTATTAAGGATCAAGACAGTGCTTTGAGTCTTAATCCTAACCTTGCTCAAGCTTATTCTGTGCGTGGCCAAGGATACCGTAAATTAGGAAACTTAAAAGCAGCTCTCTATGATTTGCATAAAGCAGCAGAAGTTTACCAGCAACAACAAAAGCAAGAAGAGCATGAAAAGGTGATTGATATGATTAAGAGTATTAAAGAATCTACTTGTTGAGGAAAGGTGTTATTTAGTGAAGGCAGAAATTATGTATTTCACTGTCTGTGGGAAATGATGTAATTTTAGGAAAATTATGGAAGAGATATTTAGTAATTTATTATCATACAAAAATGTCAAAATCAATAAAATAATTTCACCTCCCAATTTTGTCAGTGATGAGTTTATCCAAGACGAAGATGAATGGGTGATATTGCTTCAAGGCTCTGGGATATTGGAAATCAATCATAAAACAACAAACTTAGTTAAAGATAGCCATATTTTTATACCTGCTAAAACTCCACACAAGATAATATCAACTGCTGCAAATATAGAAACAATCTGGTTGGCTATCCATATCTTTTAATAGTGGAGAAGGTAGCAATCATCTACTATTGCTATAATTTGATGCTATAGAAATGTTGGATGTTAATTTCATTATAGTGTTTTTCACTTTCGTAGACTACGTAATTTATGCCTTCAGCTCCCGCTGCCTTCTGCGTTAAAACCTAAGTCTCTGTATTCTACCAAGGGTGAAAACTGCTATAATACTTTGTTCGCGATCGCCTTAATTACCGATCAGAAAATCTGGGTTTGTAGTTGCGACGGGGCTTCTCATGGAAACCGTTAGCAGTTAAAAATTATCAGTTATCAGGCGTATGGTGCTGACGCCGATATGAAAAGTGGCGCTGATTATCCTCCACCATGCGCCATATATTATACCAATTACTAAAAACTTTGATGTACGAGTATTTTTTATTTCCAAATACTATATATAGTCGCCAAATCACGAAATCTCGGGAATTGGTGATTTTACTGCTTATTTTTTGCCCCTAACAAGCATAGCATTCTTTTTGATAACTGATATTACTCTCCTCTCCTAGTCAGATCAATAGGACTTATACCAATTTCAAAATATATTGCTACATAGTTTTTGTTGGTAGGATTTAGGAGTTGGGAATTGGGAGTTGGGGGAGGGAATTTTATTGTAACTATCTTTTTTGAATTTGGTATTACACAACGGCACTATATATAGTGAAATATCCCAAATATTAACCATTTTTTTACTCTATATATAGCGTAAATGCGTAATATCATGTTATGATAATGAG
>JAJEAQ010000479.1 GCA_022822685.1 Trichodesmium sp. jk18x7bins.61 | reverse complement strand
AACTGATGTTTTGAGAGATTTCTCCGGCCAAAGTTCGTAGAAATTTACTAATAAAACTAATGGCATTACTCCCCGTCGTTGGTTGTTAATTAGTAATCCGAAATTAGCATTACTAATTACAGAAAAAATTGGCAAAAATTGGATTAATAATTTAGAGGAAATTAAGCAGCTTGAGCGGTTTATTGATGACCAGAATTTTTGCAATAATTGGAGTCAGATTAAGTATGAGAATAAACAAGATTTTGCTGAATATAAGCAGCAAACTACAGGAATTGTAGTAAATCCTAATTCTCTGTTTGATATTCAAGTCAAACGACTCCATGAATATAAGCGTCAATTGTTGAGTGTGCTGCACATTATTACACTTTACAATCGGATTAAAAAGAATCCAGATGTGGATATTTTGCACCGCACTTTTATTTTTGGCGCTAAGGCAGCACCTGGTTATTATATGGCGAAATTAATTATTAAATTGATTAATGCTGTCGGGGAAATAGTCAATAATGACCCAGATGTGCGCGATCGCCTCAAGGTAGTTTTTGTGCCTAATTTCTCTGTATCGATTGGTCAGCGAATTTATCCAGCAGCAGAGCTTTCTGAGCAAATTTCCACAGCAGGCAAGGAAGCTTCCGGTACTGGCAATATGAAATTTTCCCTCAACGGTGCTTTAACTGTTGGTACTCTGGATGGAGCAAATATTGAGATTCGGGAAGCTGTAGGTGCTGATAATTTCTTCTTATTTGGGTTAACAGTTGCAGAAGTTAAAGCATTAAAATCTCAGGGATATAATCCGGAGCAATACTACACTTATAACCAAGAATTACGACAGGTTATTGACTGCATTGCTTCTGGTTATTTCTCACCTGGTAAGCCCAATTTATTCCAGCCAATTGTCGAATCTTTACTAGGAAAAGATGAATATATGTTGTTAGCTGATTATCAGTCTTATCTGGATTGTCAGGAACGAGTGAATCAGGCATATCGCCATCCTGAATATTGGACTCAGATGTCAATTATTAATTCAATTAATATGGGAAAATTTTCCGCTGATCGCACTATTAGTGAATATTGTCAAGAAATTTGGAATGTTGAATCTGTGACAATTGATATGGAAGCATATAGTCAGGAAGCAGCAGGTTTACAACGGTATTGTCAGATTTAGTAGAACATAGTACCGACCGATAATATTGGCGTTTTTGCGTTTCGCAAAGCTCCACTTTTCATGTCGCGGAGCGTTTCATGTTTGGGCTTAGCAAAAACAGCACCTGACCACATGAAAAGTGCGGCCAAAGTTAAGAGAAGGAGTTTAAAGGCATGCCGGCCAAAAGCGCCGAGACCCCGCGAAGACGACAGGGCAGGGCTTACAAGGTGCGGACTTTAGTGACGCACACAGCCCATCCCCAAGGGAATGGGTAGGTTAGAGAGGCATGCTTACAAGAGGGACAGCCTCTGGTGGGGGATTTAACTCACCACTTTTTATGTTTACGAAGCGCATTTAGCGGCAGCTCTGCGAAGCGCAAAAAGGCACACCACTAATTTAAAAAATATAGTGGGGGACCTAAGAGCAAGTTCTTACAGTACTTTTGCCTCTGGCCTGTTCCCTCTTGCCTATTCGAAAAAGAGTTGACTTTCTCAGGTAGCGATCGCGACTCAGAGCCAGTCAAATCCACCGTCGCCTCTGGCTGCTGGCAGAAAAACAGTAGATATCCGCAAAACGCAATTAGGAGGTGGTTTGAGTTTCAGCAATTTAGATTTAGTTGACTTTAGCGGTTCAACTTTGATCAAGGTGCGTGGGACTGGGGAGTATCTGGCCACCTTAAATGCAATAGATGTGGACATAATTGATGAAACTGATTTTACTTAGTCAACGGCGGTTTCAGCTCCAGAAGACCCTTGAGTAGAATTAGGATCGGGCGTTGCGCTTGAGTCTGGCAAATATATCTCTAGCGCTCTTAGTCCCTATTCTCAAACTATAATTGCTCAATCTTAACTACAAACTTTATTATAAGTTTTTTACCGAACATGATATTAAAGCTAAGAACTGATTTATCAAGTAAAGATTAAGAGTTTAAGTAGCTGACAATATAAAGGTTTGACAAATCTAGAACCTTAGATCAGAATTTTTTTAAAATTTCAGCTCAGTTAACCTAAATATATATTCAAAAAAAATCCATCTGAATTATGAAAAAAATAGAATTAAATCAGTTACAAACAGAAGCATTAATAGTAGGCAAAGAAGCTTTTTATCTCCAGCAGAATGGCAAGTTATTGGGATATTTTTACCCAGTTTCCGATCATAATAAAGCAGAGTTTGATGCACTTTGGAAACGTTTAGACAAAGCTGTAGAAAGGGTAATGGCAGAAACAGGATTAGATGAATAAGAAGGATTAGTGGAAGCTTTAGTACCAAGGAAATCAAAACAAAAATGAAATTGGTTCTTGATGCTAACATTTTGATAGCTGAATTATTGCGAAAGCGAGGACGAGAGTTATTAAAAAAACCTCAGCTTGAACTTTACCTAGCAGAAAAAACCAGGGAAGAATCAGAATATGAGTTGATCAAAGAGTCAGAATAATAGTTAATCAAGGCAGGTTAAGCGAATCTGCTGGTGAAGAACAAATAGAAGCAGCATTGGCAATAATTGAAACTAAAATTCGGTTAATATCAATATCTTTTTATCCTCATCTAGAAACTGAAGCTAGAAAAAGGATTCCAAGAGACCCTAATGATTGGGAAACTGTAGCTTTAGCATTAGCTTTACCAGCAGTTATTTGGACAGAAGATTATGATTTTTGGGGCTGTGGTTGTCCTACTTGGACAACAGAAACTTTGTTACTTCAGCTATGAAAACTTTGTTTAATAAAGTTCGCAGTTGGGATGCTGCCTGATAGCTGGAATTAGGGGGCAGCATCCCAACTACAAACCAACTTCTCGCTTACCTATGGGAGCAAGATACTCCCACTACCCAAAAATTGCATCTTGACAGATCCTTATTAACTTCTAACTCTCAACTATTCTACTGTTACCACTTGTTCTAGACTTTCATTAGCTAGGCGATCAACTGCCCGCACAGCATAAGTGCCTGGGGTAACTCTAACTGTAGTAGTTGCAGCATTTAACACTTGCACAAGTGCCCATTGATTACCAGTTTGTTGATACAATGCCCAAGAGCGAACATCTCCAGTCTGATCCGGATTCCATGTAATAACACCATAATCAACTTTGACTCCTGTGGGTGGTGCAGGAGGTTGATTATCCAACCATGGCATTGTTGGTGGTAATGCCGGAGTTGGATAAACTGAACTTTTGAATACATTATTCACACCTGCGACATTATCTCGAAACATCTTCATGCTAAAAAAGATATTTCCTAAAGAAAGTTGACTGGCTCTCTGACGAGAAATCGCAACTTGTTTTTCAAATTCAGATACAGGCCAACCTGCACTTTGCAATTGACTTAAAAAGTTTCCGGCATAAATATGACGACGTTGTGGATTTTGTTGCAACCACCAATTTAACAAAACTGGATAACTTTGTTGGGGAGGAGAGATACGCCAATAAAGTTGGGGTGCTAAATAATCTACCCAACCTCTTGCTAACCATAATTTAACATCAGCATATAAACCTTCATATTGATCGAAACCCACAATACCGGGAGGGTTGCCTGGGCGATAAATACCAAATGGACTGATGCCAAATTTGACATAAGGTTTCTCAGCGTGAATACCTTGATAAATACGTTGAATCATACTATTCACATTCTCTCGCCGCCAGTTGGATAAGGAGAGTGTACCGCCAGTTCCTCTGTAACTATTGTAGGTTTGGTAGTCAGGAAACTCTGCACTGCCTTGGGGATAGGGGTAGAAATAATCATCAAGATGAATAGCGTCAACGTCATAACGACGAACAATATCCATGATGGTGTTGAAAGTTTGGTCTTGAATCACTTTTGCCCCGGGATCCATCCAAATGTATTTGCCGTATCTATAGGCATATTGGGGATATTTGACCGCCATGTGATTTGGAGCAAAAGAGCCATCATTGCTGTTAAGTTGGGCGCGGTAGGGATTAAACCAAGCATGGAGTTCGATGTTACGTTTGTGGCTTTCGGCGATCGCAAATTCTAATGGGTCATAATATGGTTGTGGAGGAGTTCCTTGTTTTCCTGTTAGCCAACCGCTCCAGGGATCAATAGAGGATTTATACAAAGCATCTCCATTAGGTCGAATTTGTAATACTAAGGCATTCAGATTGAGTTCCTGCATCCGGTTGAGGATGTTTAGTAATTCTGCTTTTTGTTGGGTGACTGGTAAACCAGGTTGAGAAGGCCAGTCAATGTTGGCGACTGATGCTACCCAAACCCCTCGAAATTCTCTAGGGGAAAAGGAAAAGGGTTGTTGGGCATTGGCGGTGGGTAGGTAGGTGTAGATTTGATTCAGAGCTAATCCTAATATCATTAGACAAGCCCAGATGAGATATTTGGGGCGAAAGTGGATATTGGGAATTTTGGCTAGAAGTTTATTCTGGTTGTTAGCTTTTGGGAATAGTTTGCTGGTTAACTGCATTTTTGGATAGTTTGGATACTATTAACCTCATACAATTTGATATTGACATACTCCCGACACCAAGACTAGATTTTTTTTAATACTCACAGGCACACCAATTAGAGCAGTAATAAATCAGGCTTCGGGGGTTGCTGTAATATCAAGTGCCATTAATTGACTATAGTATTTGTAGGTTGGATTGAGTTCACGAAACCCAACATATAGCACTTGTAATGTTGGTGAGGTACATTATGATTGACCAGGATATTGACATACTCACTCCGTGGCGCTGACGCTCATTCGCGGGATTCTTCTTTGAGCCTGTCGGCTCCAGGCTCAACCGACAATAAGACCTCGCCCGCCCCGGCGGGGTTTTGATTGATTGCGGTTTTGACTCCTGGTGATATTTAAACCCTGTGTAGATAGCAATCCTATTTTCTGGATTAGGAGTGCACAATTATAGTCACGCGAGAGTTCTTGACCACATTTTTCATGCATAATGCCATTCATGTCGGTTACAGGCTCAACGTTGAGCCTGTCGCCGACAGCCGAAAACAGATAAGCTTTTAGAGACTTTGTTTAGGCATTCCCAACAATGTTGAAATGTCCATGCATGGGTCTACTTTTATGAGGCGCTTACCCAGTTTGGTAGTGCATCAGAGAAGTGTGGGATCGAGAGCCAAATCATCCCAACACCAAGCCTCATCAGTGAGTTCCGCTCTTTGAGCTGCATTCGTCCCCCATCGGCTATTTATCCAGCGCCAGTTGAAATAACTCACCACAAGGTT
>JAJEAQ010000292.1 GCA_022822685.1 Trichodesmium sp. jk18x7bins.61 | reverse complement strand
TTTTCGGGACTTCCCTACATGAAGGGTGTTTATGGGGTTGGAGTTTGTGTTTGTGTGTTGGTTGTTTGGTTGTTTGGAGTTGGTTTTATGTTGACTGCGATTATAATGTCTGTTAAATACTTGATGTGTATCTGGGGCTCTTATTCTGAGGCGACTTTATTGGGAGAGGGCTTATTTTTTTTTGCTAGGCAAGTTAAAAACTACAGATAATTAACTTAGAGAATGATAAGATTTAGCTAAAAAAATGGCTTTGTTGCATGAACAGGCGATTCTGGGACAGCTCGCTTTGCTACGCACATGAAACGCAAATCGCCATGCTTAAATAATCAGAAAAAGTTCTGTAAATTGTGAAAACTAAACGGCTTTGTTACTCACAGGAAGAAAATAGGGTAAAAATAATAATATTGCGTGGCACTTTTTACCTGTACCAAGTAGATATAAGTAAGTCCAAGTCCAACTAAAAAACCCAGTATCACATCAGCAACTGGTCAGAATATGACGCTTCATTGAAACAGAGAGGAAGTCTGACATTCTGGATGGCAAGAATTTCTAATCAAAATTCCCAAGATTTATACTCCATTAAACCTCACAGCATAACCGATAAATTCTGGTATTGAACAAACCAGCGCCTGAGACACCCTATGAGATATCATAATTCAAAATTAGTTTTGACGATAGGAACTGAGAAATCATGGTTCAAACTCTATCAGCCCCAAAAATCACTTTACACGAACTAAGGAAAAAATTTGGTCTTCAGTTAGTTGAAGATGAGCAATTTTTTCGAGAATGGCAAGATGATTTACCCGAAATTTCTGAAGAAGAAAAACGAAGACTAGACCGAGTTAAGGCTAGCTATTCTAATTTATTGGAATATCCGCCTCTATTAGAGAATCCTGTCAAAATGGTGGTCTTATCTCCCTTGTTAGATTTAGTCGGCTTCTACCTTCCTCCCTTTCGCATCAGGTCAGAAAAATCTATCGAAATTTCCCTAGAAGATCAAGAAATCATTATTAAGGGACAGATTGATGTATTGGCTGTGTGCGACCAATTTTGGGTAGTGGTTATCGAATCTAAACAAGCTGCTTTTTCTATAGAAGTTGGTAGGTCACAATTACTAACCTATATGCTAGCCAATCCTAATCTTAAGCAAGCGACTTATGGCTTGATTCTCAATGGTAGCAGTTTTCGTTTTCTCAAATTGGTGAAAGGAGAAACATTTCAGTATGCTGTATCTGGAATCTTCGATCTGTTCAATCCAGGAAATGATTTGTATTGCATAGTAGGCATCTTAAAGCGTTTAGCTCAGTTAGCAGAGCAATCTCCACTCTTGTAGTAGTAACACAGCGAACCTCACATTCAAGTAAATCAATTAATACTTTTGAATGCATGACTTCCGTGAAACAGTATAACTAAATGAAAACTGCTATAATACCAACCCTCATAGAGCTAGTCCAAATAATTTGCCTAATACCTATTATAGGTGGGTGTGTTTACTCAATCCTCAGTGTCTGGAGTATTAGACAATTTTTCAATAAAACCCCGATAAATGCTACAGAAAAATTTAACCCTCCTGTCACTGTACTCAAACCAGTACGAGGTATTGAAAAAGACCTCAAATCAAACTTGCGTACTATTTCTCTTCAAGACTGGCCTCAGTATCAGGTAATTTACTCAGTTCAAGATCCTCAAGATTCAGCCCTTCCGATTCTTTATGATATCCAAGCAGAAATCAAGAATCAGAAAATTTCTGTTGTAATTAGTAATGTTGAAGCCGGGGCTAATGGTAAAGTGAATAACTTACTAGGCGCGATCGCTCAGGCAGAACACGACATTATTATCATCAGCGATAGTGACACTAATCTTAAACCAGACTACATCAAAAATATTGTCGCTCCTCTCTCTCATCCTGATATAGGATGTGTCTGCACTCTTTTTAAAGCCAAAAGTGCCCATCGATGGTTTGAGAAGATGGAACTATTAACCATGAATGCAGATTTTATTCCTAGCGTTATATTTGCCACAGTCACAGGAGCATCAAATGCTTGCTTAGGCCCTTCTATAGCTATAAGCCGATCTAAACTAGAAGAACTTGGTGGTTTAGAAAGTCTAGCAGATTATCTGGTCGAAGATTACGAACTAGGGCGGAGAGTTTGGACTTCTGGGAAAAAAATGGTACTTTTACCCTATGTTATAGATGTAGTCGTAGATTTGAAAAATTGGTGGCATTGGTGGACTCATCAAATTTATTGGGATCAGAATACATATTTTGCTCGTCCTGGGCCATTTGTTGCCACTATATTAATACGTGCCATACCTTTTGCTATTTTATTTGCTATGTTACGAATGGGGGACTTATGGGGGTTAGTAGTATTTGGAATCACAGTTGCTTTACGACTTCTGACAGCCGGGATAACTTTAAAAGAATTAGAAGATTCAGAAGGTTTTCAAAGCCTTTATTTATTACCTTGGCGCGATACTTTAGGTCTAATATTTTGGGCTTTGGCATTGACTAAGCGTACAGTAATATGGCGTGGTATCAAGTACAAATTAATCAACAATGGAAAAATGGTTCCTATGGGTTTTCACAAAAATTAATAGATGTGGCTAAAAATTATAGAGTAGTAGGGTGGGCAAATATTGATGGCTCTGGAAAAATGATAAAATTATGACTATTTGCCCATCGAAGTGATGCCAATTTATAAGTAGATCGTGAGTAGTATATCAATTGCCAAAAAGTAGTAGGGTGGGCAAATATTGATGGCTCTGGAAAAATGATAAAATTATGACTATTTGCCCACCGAAGTGATGCCAATTTATGAATATTACTACCTGAAACTGTGTAGCAATATTGATTAAAATTGATATTAATAGATGTGGCTAAAAACTAAAATTTTCAACATACATAGAGGCAGATGACAGTACATCAAAAAATCAAACCATTTTATTTTGATATTACAGATGATGAAATTCAATATTTCTTATCAGAATCAGAGAAAATTTTAAAATCTGCTATGTTGGTTCTGGGAGAGCATACAAAAGCATTTGAAGCAGCATTCGCCGAATATGTAGGGACAAAATATGCGATCGCTGTTAATAGTGGCTCATCTGGACTAGAAATTATCTTGCGCTTAAAAAAGGTTGAGGGAACAACTGTTCTAGTTCCTACTAATACCAATTTTGCTACTGTTGCAGCAGTGATTCGTGCCGGGGGACAAGTCCAATATCTGGACATGGATGAACAGACATTTGCGCCTTCCCTACAGATGGTAAAAGAAGCAGTAGAACAGAATAAAAGTATTCAGGGGCGGATTTCCGGGGTGTTATGGGTTCACATTGGGGGTGTAATTTCTCCAGAGTTTCCGGCAGTGGTAGAATATTGTCACCAGCAAGGCTTGTTTGTTTTGGAAGATACTGCCCATGCTCACGGTAGTAAAATTAATGGTATAAGCGCTGGAAATTTGGGAGATGGAGCTGCTTTTTCATTTTTTCCTACTAAAGTAATGACAACTTGTGAAGGAGGAATGATAACTCTTAATAGTGAGGAGGAAGACTATATCGCGCGATCGCTTAGAAACCAAGGTAAGCGAGGCATGGATTTTGGTGGCTTACACACAGATTTTGGTAATAGTGTGCGCATCACAGAAATTAATGCTCTGCTTGGCCGCATTCATTTAGCAAAACTTCCAGAAATGTTGAAAAAACGCCAGCATGCTTATGAATTAATTACCGCACCTCTCAAAGAAAATGGTCTATCGTTTGTATCTACAGAAAAGATGGATGAAGCTAGTAATTATAAGTTGATTGTTCATCTGCCAGAGGGAAAAAGCGCTAAAGAAGTAAAAACAACGTTAGCAGAAGAAGGCATTTTTTTAGGGGGAACAGTGTATGAAATCCCCTGCCACAAGCAACCAGTTTTCCAAGGTATTTGTGAGGGTCAAAGTTTTCCTCGGGCAGAGCGCTGGTGTCCGAATCACATTTGTCCTCCTCTGACTTCTGGCACAACAGAAGCCGATGCTCAACGAGTGGGGGAAGCTTTGGTGAGACATCTTAAAATAGCATAGGGGAGTAAGGGAGTGAGTCAGAAAGTTGAATACATCTTCTCTTTCTCACTATTGTCTGCATATATTACATAACAGGAATCCATATCATACATAATAAATGCAGAAAGGAGAAAATTAGACAATTTTGGAGGTTTTTGGCCTGTTGTTGATGGCTGTTAATTATTTTCCCACTTCCAAATGCTACTAGAAATCAAATTTGTGAATACATGGGCGATAATCGGTATCAATAAATTACCTGTTGCTAGAGCGCTGTATCCTAGCAGGATTCCAACTATTGTTGCCCAAACCATATAAGGCCATTGTTGCTTACCACTCAAATGTAAAACACCAAAGAAAATACTTGAGGCGATTAATGCCACAGTATCTAATCCAAAGGCAGACAACATTACACCCCGAAATAGCAATTCCTCACTTAATCCTGGTAGCAACCCCAACCAGATTAAATCAGGCCATAGTAAAGGAGTCACAACTAACTTGAGGTATGTATCTGCACTACGACGATAGGTAGGCCAGATGCGATATACTAAGGAACTAGCAGTAGTAATACTTAGGGCGATCGCTACTCCCCACAAAAACGCCCTCAGATTCCAACTCACAGGTAGTAGATTGACACCAAGTAGTAGGCAAACTTTGGAGATTGCCAGTAATACTAATGCTGTTACTCCCATTGCTACCAACACCTGAGTACGAGTTAAGGGCTCGATTTCTGGGTTTTCAGGAATTTGCTCTGTCACTTGTCCGCTGTCAGCTCAACTTGAGATTTTATTTCTTCATTGTACTATATCAGACTACTGTATTCTAGAAATTGATAATATTTCTGGTCTCAAAGCTTCTAGGTTAATACCAGCGCGATGAGCCACCAATACTCCCAAAACTTCCAAATAAGAGTTTACCTCCAATGCTTTAATTCCCAATTTTTCTGGTGTCACTTCCATCTGAGTGTAATTTTCTCTCACCGCAATAATTTGTGCTTGAGTTTGACTGAAGCTGATTGTCGCACTACCTCCACAAGCAGTAGCAGGTACAACAACTGCATCAACTTGTTGTGCCCTGATAGTATTGTTAAGTAAGGAACCCTCTTTTGCTGTCACCAACTGTGGCGCAGCACTTAAGCCGACTAATACACAAGGTAAAAATGTATAACCAATTTCTTCTGCCGCAGAGCGAGGAGATAAATTAGAGTCTAAAGCTAGGGGTGATAAAGCTGGAGCATGGGCACAGGGTATTTGAAAAGTTTTGACAATCAAATGACTAATGACAGCCTCTGCACCTGCTAAAGGATCGACTCCTTGCCCATGACGATATTCTTGTAATGCTGTACTACCTTCGTCATCAGGAAATCTAGCAACAACAGCGATCGCCTCTGCTTGAGCTTTCTGAATCAGGGTTTCTGCTGCCCGCAGCAAACTATCAGGATTAGCGATTGTGCCCCAAGATGCGCCAGACTCAGATTGTCGGAGTTCTACTCCTAGTGGGGAGTCAGTGAGCATGTAATCTGTCAGATTTAGTCCTAAAGTTGCCCTAGTAGCATCGGCAGCTTGTAGATGGCGCAGTTGCAATTCTGGCTCAATGGCTTGATCGAGAATTAAACCCACTCGGTTTTGATGTACTGGTTGTAATCCGTACCATCCCTGAGCAAATTTGTCAAGGGCATAACCCTCTACGTAGAGAGCGTTAGGTAATGACCAGTAGAGCTGTGCCCCATTCAAAACATTAGGATGAGTGATCAGAATGTCGCAGGTTTGAGCGATCGCTCGTGCCACGGGCAAAGCATCACCAGCATAACCACCAATAGATGCACCAATACCAGTGGGAATAATTAATACGACTGTGTAAGGACGAGTTTTAAAGTTCAAAAGTTATTTTTGTTTGTAGTTGCCCTGTCTTCGCCTCAATTAGTAGAGTGGGAAAGCGCAACTATATATCTGTCAAGATTTCATTGTGGATTTAGTTAGTGGCACTATCTTGCTGCCATATAGTAGTCTGATCACAACTTCACGCATTAAGTAGACAAACCACTACGAGAATTATAAATAGTGTCCTACTGAAGACGAAATAACTATTTTTTTTCAGGAATTTCTGTCACAACTGAATTAGTAGTAACTACCACAGCTTCTACATGAGCCTTTTGTGTTTGTGCATCTACTTTTGTGACTGCCCAACGTAGAGGTGTACCACGTTTTTCTAACTCCTTTTCAATTTCTTGATGGAGCTTTTGTGGTGACTCTTGAAGGTTAATTTCAGCATTAATAAAATGAGTAGTCATGGCAATTTTAATTTAATTATTAGTATATAATTCCTCAAGCAAAACTGTTTTTTTTTGATCATCAGAAAATCAAAATCATAAAGTGTAAAAATCCCTGGGTAGAGCGACAGAATTTTCGACTATCGCCGACATGAAAAGTATCGGGAGCAGATCAAGAAGAACGGAATTGACGTTCGTAAACATCATCTTCTTTTTCAGTTACTATCTTCAAAGCAGAGCGAGGATAGGCAACACACAATAAAACATAACCTTCTGCTTGGAGTTCTGGACTAACTCCCATTCCGTCTTTTTGGTCTACACTACCCTCTCTAATTTGACCAGCACAGGTAGTACAAACCCCAGCATTACATGAATTCGGCAACTCTAGCCCCGCATCCTCAGCAGCCTCTAGGATTTTTTTATTCTCTGGCACTTCAATGGTATGAGTTTTACCTTGGTGAAGTAATTCAACAGTATAAGTCTTTGACATATTGTAATTTGTAGATTTGACATACTCCCGACGTTCAGCCTTGGCTAATAATTTGGGATGATTCTCCTCGAACAGACTGAATCGCGGTTTAGACAGAGGTGATGTCCTTCCCCTGTATTAAGTTTTATGATATTAACCCTTTTAGAGTATAGAGGGCAACCCTAATTATGGCCAATGAAACAATTTTTTACAATCCATCTAAATTAGGAAATTTTTCTATTAATTAAAAGCAATGAAAAAGGTCAATTTGATATAATATTCACTTAATTACTGGCAATAAAATATTGGAAAGCTAGATTTTTTTGATCAGGTTATAGTCGACGCTCAATATTATTTGAGGCGCCTCTACTTCAGAACCCCCTGTGAGACTTTCACCTCATCCGGCTCCTAGTTAGTCTAGGATTTCTCCCGGATCATGTGTTCATAATGGTGACAATGGCTGTGGAGTGCCTCTAGGTTCCCTGGCTTCCAATTACTATGGTTGCCATCCTTATGGTGTAGTTCTACCTTATCTCTAGGCATGAACTGTAATCCACAAGCCTCACATGTATAGTCTTGTTTCTTCAAGACTTTCGCAGTCA
>JAJEAQ010000340.1 GCA_022822685.1 Trichodesmium sp. jk18x7bins.61 | reverse complement strand
AATGGAGCAAGAGGGAAAGAGATGGAAAGGTGAACGAAGTCGCGCGTTGTCTAATAAATTGCGTTATTTGTAAAATAGCCAAATTATCCCTGACAGGCTGTAACCAAAAAGGTAAGAAGGTCGATATAGATGTTCTATCCTTATCTATATGTGAAAACGAAATCCCGACCGCAAAATAGGCAATCACCTTTTCTACGGGGGGGAGGTTCAACTATTTCATAAACTTCAGACGACACAACAGGGTAAACCAGAAAGAGTCTTTCGGCGACAGGCTCAAGTAGTGAGTCGGCAACGAAGACGGAACTCTTTAGAGGGCCAAGGATGGGAGAAAAAGCGTTTGAGCAGGGAGGCTCCCTGCTCAACGCTGTTCTGTAATGGAACAGATAGGGATTCTAAATTTGTCCCCCTATGTTGAGCCTGTCGGCTCAAAGGAAAGCCGACTTCTCCTGAGTCTCATGGGAAAGATGCTCAGACAAAAGAAACTTAAGGTCAGCAAAAGTTAGATGTCAAAAATGACAAAGGTCGTTGAAGGACAATTGGAATGGAGCCAGATGACTGGAATAAAACCAGGAAAATTGTTAAGAATCTACGTCAAAGAATCTTTGCAGCAAGAAACTTGGAATTAAAAACCAAGTTAAAAGGCTGTTTGTGAGGCTGGAGCGGAATGATGGGAAACTGTCACGTACAGTTCAAAGGGGAGGGGAAAGAAGTGATTCTTGTTGAGCCACCTCGCCACATGTTCAGGTCGCCACGAAACAGGGAGCCGACAGGCTCAACAAGTAGCCAAAGAACAAAAATGGAAATGTCCTATTTGTGGTGACAGCCGATTCAATTCCGAAGAAATCGAGACTCACCACATAGAACCTGTGAAAGACGGGGGAAGTGACGACAACGAAAACCTAATTCATATGCACAGAGCGTGCCATATTCATGTCGGCGACAGGCTCAAGGGTTGAGCCTGTCGACCGACATAAGAAAGTTCCGACTCTTGGAGGCAACAGGTTCATTCTAAAAACCAAGTTAAAAGGCTGTTTGTGAGGCTGGAGCGGAATGATGGGAAATTGTCACGTTCCGTTCAAAGGGGAGGGGAGAGAAGCAATTCTTGTTGAGCCATCTCGGAGGTGGCTCAACATGTCGGCGACAGGCTCAAGCGTTAGCTCCGACTGGGGTCGGCCACCTGACCCGACAAAAAAGGAATTTGGTAGTACTGAATATTAATGACTGTTGGTAAAGATTGCCGAAGACTTTTGAGTTATTGTCTGGAGCGATCAGGCTGATGCCACATTTTTGAGTAGGTTAAATGTTGCACCAAGCTGGATGAGATAATAAAGAAGCAAACATTCGCACCCCACGTAGTAAATTAGACAGAGGTAAATGACTTCTAGGTGCACTCAAATCCCAAGTAAATTCGTTGGGATATCTAGTCCAGCTATTACCACTTTTCCAACCTATTTTTGGTAGTAACTTATCCCAATTTTTCCCTACTCCTAGCCAAATTTCTCTTTGTACAGAATAGCCAAATTTGCCTTCTGAATAAACTAACCACAGAGTATTAATAGTTTGTAAATCTGTAATTGGAATACCATCTACTTCAGAAAAATAAAGCCACTTTCTTTGCCTTGCTGCCTCTCCTGCCAACTGACACAACTTTTGCATAGTTAGTTGATCAGCTTCTAAAAAATCCTGAGGAGCTAATTTTATTTGTAAATGACTGTAGTCAATATTCAATTCTGAGTTAATTGGCACAGCTCCTAAAGAAAAATGTTTCTGGATAAAATCATCAACTTTATGCAAATTTACTTGGCGTAAAACTTGATAAATTTTTCCCTTGACTACACTAGATGAATCTGATTTGGGGTTTTGCAAGAATTCCATTAAGATTTCCAAACCACTCTCGCCTGTTTCTGCCAAAGTGGTAATTACTTGTAGCTGTTTTTTCAGAACCAGATTCTAGTTGAGATTGCAATTGAGCTATATTCGATGAAGGGTTTTGTATATAATTAATCCTTGATTCTGTCATACAATTCTGTTTTTTCAATTATTGGGACTTCATTGACAATTGACAACTATTTATGATTTAAAATACGATTAATAATTGCAGTTGTAGAAGTTGGATATTCTATTTGAATTAAAGAAATTTTACCGCCATACTTTTTAACTGTGGGTACTTCTGGTAATGTTTCAATCAAATAATCCCCACCTTTAACATATATATCAGGTTTAAGTCTTTCTATGAGATGGTTAGCAGTAGTTTCATCAAAAATTACTACTCCATCCACTGTTTTGAGAGCAGCTAAAACTTCAGCCCGTTGGTTTTGAGGGACAATTGGCCTCATAGGATATCCTAGTTGTTGAGGCTTAATATTTTGTACGGAGAGATCGCTATTTAATCCTACTATGAGCGATCGCCCCAAAGATTTAGCTGCCCATAAATAACGAATATGCCCTGCATGAAGAATATCAAAGCATCCATTTGTCAAGACTAAAGGTCGCCAACAAGTTGATTGAGAATTAATTAGCTGTTCTAGTTCGGTCAAATTGTAGAGACCAGAAATCTGTTTTGAAGTGTCCATTTTTGGCAGTTCATTTTTTATGCTTCACCTTCATTCATATCCTGTTCAGTGGGCGCTTGATATCTATGTTCAAAGGCATAACGAACCAACTGGGAGCGGTTCCTTAAATTTAGCTTTCTCATAATTTTACTCAAGTGAGTTTGTACAGTTCGAGGGGCAATAAATAGGTGCTCGCTAATTTGTTTATTAGTCAAACCTTGGGCAACTTCCCAAAAAACTCTTTCTTCTGCTGGTGTTAGAGGTAGTGGTTCTCGATCCTCAGATTCTATATTTGCTTTATACTTATCAGTGAGTTTTTGAATTTCCATCCTAAAAAGATGATAACGCTGTAAAAGATTCTCGATTCTTGCTACCAACTCCTTCATTTCAAAAGGCTTGTTTATATAATCATCTGCCCCCTGAGATAGACCTAAAATTCTATCATCTAACTCTCCCCTACTAGACAGAAATAGAAACGGTACTAACTGGCCTGAATCCTTACTTCGCAATTCTTGACAAAATGCAATTCCATCCATTCCTGGCATCAGAATATCAGAAACAATTAAATCAGGATATTCTGTTTCTAGTATTGATAGTGCCTCTAAACTAGAATTTGCATCTTTGACTTCATACCCTTCTAATTCCAAATTTTTCTTTAATAGAATTCTCAAACTACTCTCATCGTCTACTATTAGTATTTTTTTCTTTTTGTTGTTTTCTAAGTTTTTTTTCACTGCTTACTGAATCCTCCTCAATTGTTGATTTTTCATACATAACAATATTTACATTTATTTTCTGCTCGAAAGATGATGATTGTAATTTTTATTAGTATTATTTTTTAGACTTAAGTTTTCCTATTATTGATCTGATTTAGTTTTTTATGGAAATAATTAATATTCTTGTTTAAGTTTGACTCTAATATAAGTTAAATTCTACCTAACTTATTTGAGAATCAGTATAGAAAAGAGAATGTGATAGATTGGGATGGGAAAGGATATTAAACTGTTAGGCAAAATTTAGCCCACCAAAAAAAATTGGTATAGAGGTAAGTCTACACTAACCTGATCAGTTTATTATAGGCTGGTATTGTACGAATGGGGTCAGTCAGGTTGAGCCACCTCGCCACATGAATAAGGATTACTCCTCTCCCCCCCCTTTGAAGTTTCCCATCACACGGCTCAAGCCTTACAAACAGCTCAACAATTCTGGATTTTGAATGTACCTGTAGGCTCCCCCAGTCTGCGCTTTCTGATGTAGCTTTAGCTAAAACCCTATTAGCTTCCCTACATGAATATGACACCCTCTGTGCA
>JAJEAQ010000103.1 GCA_022822685.1 Trichodesmium sp. jk18x7bins.61 | reverse complement strand
TTGCCTTCTGCTGATAGTACTGAAACACGAATCATAGAGATAATCCTTTCGTGAAAAGTTGGTAGTCCCTTACCGCCAATTCTGTAAAGATGTCCTTTCTGCAAGCACCGTAATCAGAGGGTTTGAAGAGCAACCGAACTAGGGAAATATTCGGCAGTTCGTACCATACAGAATCTTTGACGTGGTAGACAATGCTTGCGCTTGTAGAAATAAGTCTCAGAGCAACACCGTCTACACGGTGGGTGAGTTGACATGCGATTATTGATTAAGGACTTTAGAAACACTGCGATCGCTCTACAGTAGTCCAGGGTGCAAGGCTAGTCAATAAAATTCTCGCAACCGTCTAAAGTTGCGTCCACGTCGTGGTGCAAAAGTTCTAATTTTTCCCTGGGGCAGCCTAATTCGAGCAGGTGCAGCAAACAGGCTAGCCAGTCTTTCCCTCCAGAAAAAGCGAGAATTACGCGTTGGCGAAGCCAAGCGGCAGCTACATCGCCTAACTAATTTCAAGTAATAATTCCGAAATTTTACTTCTGACTTTCTCTTGCCAATTTGATATTTTTTTCAATTTTTGCAGCTCGGAAGGAGCAACCCGAAGAGTCAATTTTCCTACCAAAGGCTCTGATCTATCTGTTTGAAATTGATATTCCACTAAGCCAGGATTTCCCCCTGCTCTACCTGATTTTTTCGTTCCGGGCATTTTAATTTACTTCAATTTAAATAGTCAGGCGGGTAAGGTTGAGCCTGTCGCCGACATGAAACGGGACTTGCATTCCTCTTGTTTCATTGCTTACTTCCAAGAGTAACCGGACTCATAGAGTCTTTTCCGTGAAGGATAGGGGTGAAAATCCCTAGAGGACTCAGTGTCCCGTTTCAAACTATCAGTTGCCTCCCACAGTCTGAGCTTTCTTATGTCGCCGACATGAACAGGTCGCACTATACAGTATTTTAGCGCGTCTACAAAAATTAAGCAAAAAAAAATCAGAAACCCTTTGACATGACAAGACAGCGTTCTACCCTAATCAGAGAACGACTACAGCAAGTACCTGTTAAGAATGTGTTTGTTTGTTCTGTCGTCAAAGCTGAGTTATTTTATGGTGCAAATAAATGTAATAATCCAGCAAAAACATTATTAAAACAAAAAGAGTTTTTATCAGAATTTATTTCACTTGATTTTGATGATAAGTCAGCGGAAACTTATGGAATAATTCGAGCCAATTTAGAAAAAAAAAGGGACGCCAGTCGGAAGTAATGACTTACAAATTGCTGCAATTGCTATAGCAAATAATTTAACTTTAGTTACTCATAATACTAGGGAATTTGCGCGCATTGACAGATTAATGTATGAGGATTGGGAGTGAGATGAGATTATGACTGCATTATTAAAGAATTAGCTCTAGTTGCAGCCAGCAATAAGAAAGTCCCTGTTGACTAGAACTAACTTAGGCTGTTATTCCTCGGTTCCCTCCCTTATCTCTCCGGTTGGGGTTTTCTCCAACTCCTCAGCCGGTTCAGTTGCCTCTTTTTTAGGAAAAAATAAGCTCCTAGGCAAACCAGCTAGGAGCTTGTTTTTTTGTAGGCGATCGCAACCCAAAAAAACTCATTGGTAGTCCCTTACCGCCAATTCTGTAAAGATGTCCTTTCTGCAAGCACCGTAATCAGAGGGTTTGAAGAGCAACCGTTGGCGAAGCCAAGCGGCAGCTACATCGCGCAGGAGCACGGAGTTCTATACTAGGGAAATATTCGGCAGTTCGTACCATACAGAATCTTTGACGCGGTAGACAATGCTTGCGCTTGTAGACTTATTTCTACAAGCCTCACCGTCTACACGGTGGGTGAGTTGACGTCTTAGGCTAGTCAGGTGTTTGGCCTGTAGACTCGGAGCACAACAACGAGAGGATCTGACTTGCCCCACAGCTTGAACTAGGGGTTCCTGACTATAATATCTGTGTTGATATGTCTACTAGAGAGCTTGTACTTACTCATCTTACCGGAAAAGGAAGTTTAAAGCTCTGTTAATTTTAGAAAAGTTTCATCATACTTGTGTTTATTGAGGTAGTAAAGAGAAAGCTTTTAGTCTTGACCACTTCTATCCTAAGTCTCAAGGAGGTTCTGAAAAAGTTTCTAACTTGGTACTAAGTTGTGTCGATTCTTAAGAGATTGTTTGTAAAATTCAGATTAAATTCTGGCGTAGGATGGGCCATTGCGGAAATATATCCTGGCACTGATCAGAATTTTAGTTGTCCGCCGTAACCCATCAGAATTAAATATTCTAGCTATCTTAATATTTACTTTACAAACAGTCTCTAAGGAGTTCTAATTCAGGAGATACAGTACATCCTATCTCTGGTTCAATCATATTAATTAATAGCTAATACCTGAAAATAATTGTGATGCTGACTAGTCAATTCTGAATATTTTAGTATTTAAGCTTGTTTTTGTTTCCAAATTTTCCAACTTGTATAAATAAGTAAGCCTGTAGCACTAAAGGCATAGATTGTACCACTAGGTAAACCAGAAAAAGCCATAGCTAAACTTCCCACCCAAAGTGTTAATGAGTAAATGAAAAAAACAGTTAATCTTTGGGATAAACCAGCATCTAATAAACGGTGATGCAGATGACGTTTATCTGCAATGAAAGGGGATTTACCATTACGTAAACGGTCTAAAATTACAGCAGACATATCTAGAATTGGTACTGCTAAAATTAGATATGGCAAAACAACAGAAGTAACTACGGTAGTTTTAACTAAACCTATTACTCCTACTCCTGCTAAGGTAAACCCTACATAATAAGCTCCTCCATCTCCCATAAATATTTGAGCTGGATTAAAGTTATAACGCAGAAAACCTAATGCTCCACCAGCTAAAGCTGCTGCAATTAAAGCTGCTGCTGGTTGAGCCATAAATATACTGACAATTAACATGACAAAAGCTGCAATACCAGATACTCCTGCAGCCAAGCCATCCACACCGTCAATCCAATTAATCGCATTGGCCATACCTACTAACCAAATCACGGTAATAGGCCAGCTAAGAATATGAATATGCACCAGGCCATAAAAAGGAATTGTCAAAAACTCAATTTGTACACCAACAATCCAGGCCATACTAGCAGCAATAACTTGCATAAATAACCTAAATAATGGTGATAGGCTAAAAAGATCATCAGCCAAACCAATTAGGAAGAAAGCTAAACCTCCAACTGTTACACCCCAGATTTCAAATTCTGCTTCAGGAGGGAGAATATTACCACTAGCATCTATAAATCCTCCTAACCACCAAACAACTAAAAGGGCGATGAGGCTACCAATAAATATAGAAACTCCTCCTAAACGTACCATTGGCTGTTTATGAATTTTACGACCGCCTGGATGATCTACAAGTCCAGTTTTCAGACCTATTTTTTTAATAATCGGTGTAATCAAAAATACAACCAAAGTGGAAATAACTAAGGTAATTAAATGGTACAGATAATGAGGTATCTGAAATAATGGAGGATTAAGGGTTAATATGAAATTATTAATTTGGCCTAGCATGATCGAGATATTTTGCCACTAAAAAAGTAAAATAATTGGATATTGTTATAGAAATTTAAAGTATTTTTGTTTGAGAACTCAGAGACTGTTTGTCAAAGTTATTAAATTCCTTTGTCGGGTGAGTTAGG
>JAJEAQ010000734.1 GCA_022822685.1 Trichodesmium sp. jk18x7bins.61 | reverse complement strand
TATAATTAGATATTATTTATAAAATCATTATATACTCATTTGATGAAAGTGAAATATTTCTAATTGTGTCAGATTTGGTACTTGTGCTTTGAACCTAGGAAAGTCAAATAATACAAATTTCAAAATATATTGTGACAAAGTTTTTGTTAGTAGGAGTTAGAAGCAGCACAAATCCCTTAATAGTTTTATACCAATTTCATAAAATATTGTTACATTTTTTTGGTGATTATGGTTGGGATTGAGAGATTAATACTGTAACTACATTTAATTAATTTGGTATTAGAGACTGTTTGTAAAGTAAATATTAAGATAGCTAGGGTGTTGAATTATGGTGGGTTACGGCGGACAACTAAACATCTTGTGAGTACGAAGAGATATCGACTCAAGGGCTTACCCTACGCAAGAATTTAATCTCAGTTTTACAAAAAAATCTCTTATACCGTTTGAAGATTTTTAAAAATTAAAAATTTAAAAAAAAAGTATAGTCCTAGGTGTTCAGGTACTTATACCGTTTCTCTTAAATAGTGAATTATAGCGCTGCGCACTCAGGTATTTAAAACTTATAATCTAGGGTGCAGCCTAGAAAAGGTTGACAAAAAACAATGTGTAAAGACGCCAGAGCGAACCGCTATAACTACATCTTTTCCCACCTTTCAAAAGGGGCGGCGGGATAAATTAGATGCAACTTCATAGGGAATTTGTATTTGCAACTTATACTAAATCTGGTTATGATGTATATATTTCAAATCTTTTATAATTATGCATGCCTCTTGCCTCTTGCCCTGCCCTCGTAATGAAGCTCCTATCGATCGCCAGATTTAGTATTAGCACCCTAGGTGCCGACTAGAAAATTTGTACAAAAAAACAATATGAAAATACGCAAGAGCGAACCGCTATATTAAACGTTATAAGTATAAAAAAGGCGATAATTAGATTACCGCCATAACTGAATATCTTAACTAAATTATTACAGAATAAAATTGCTTTCAACGACCACTTTTATCCCCTTGTTGGCGTCTGCGATCGCGCCATTCAACAGCAGTGAAATAAATTACACATCCAGTCACAATTAATATTAATCCTGATGCCTGGAGCGGCCAAATATTTTCTACTGTTAGTTCCACAATTCCACCTCAAATTTCAGACTAATTCTACAATGGCGGTAGTTCTTCTAAAATTGTAAATCTGACATGATTAATTGCCAAATTACCAATAGAAACTTCTGCCTTATTAACAGGATTCCCTTTATTTTTCAGAGTTTCAAACTTAACTCCTTTACCAATTTCTACATGATACCAAGCCAAACCCATAAAAAACCTTAATGGATATGGTCCACCTGTTTCTAAATCATCAGGGTTTGATTCCATTGGCACCCAACCAAAACCAGGTAGATAAAATTCTAGCCATACGTGATTAAATTCTGGCTCCAAAGGCACATCTTTTCGGTCAGCAAAAGCTGGACATTTATAGCGACCTGCTGTACGACAAGCAATACCATTTAATCGCGCCAAAGCTAATAATAATCCGACATATTCTCCGCAGGAGCCGATACCTCTTTCTAGCACAATATCCGGCGTATCAATCTTAGTTGTTACTCCATAAGAAAGTTGATCGTAAACATAATTACGAATATTAAGCAGTTTACGTAATATATTTGTTTCTGTCGCAACAGCTTCTTGAGCAGCCCTGATAATTATCTCTTTATCCATTGTCAAATTATCATTATCTACCAAATATTTTTCTTGAAAATTTGGTGGTAATTCCGGGAGATCTTCTACATTAAAAGGCTGAATTTGATACTTAATTGCCCTAACTTCTAATAAAGCCTTCCAACCAAATATACGTCTTTCACTAGGGCGCAGTGGTTTCAACCTAAAAACAGCAACTTTTTGACCATCTTGGATTTCTTCAGTAAAAGGGATACCTATAGGAGAAATTTCTCTAACTTTTTGACGATGTGTTTCTGAAGGTAAAGCAATACGCCATTCCAAATCTTCTAAAAATATTTCATCTAATGGCTCTAGCTCTTCAACGTAAGACATTTCTATTAAAAAACCATTAGAAACAGAATATTTTTCCTGTTCATTGTAATAAAAATCAAGGGGGTGTATAAAAGTGCGATCGCGTTTACTTAGTTCATACTGTCTGTCTGAGTTAGGATCATCTCTAATATAAAGTTCATCCCCAGAATAAGCCACATAAAGCTGTCGTTTACCTGTAGTTGTATCCAGATCAAATGCTAATCCTGTTGGGCATTCAAAAGGAGTCAGTACACTAAACTTAACTTTACCCGTTCCCCTTTCCAGACAATAAACTGTTTGCTCCTCGCGATCACAAAGCCACAATTCTTCATCCTGTACTGTAATATTTTCCAACCCAATTCCCGGAGCATAAAACCCTGTAATTTGTTCTCCAGTCTGCTTGTCAAACACTAAAATCTTACCTAATCTTTGACAAGTTACATAAACTGTTGATTCCCAGACAGCTATTCCATCAGCGCCATAAGGTAAGGTGGAAAAATGTTGCCATTTGAGGCGAGACTCTGATAAATTACCAATTCCATTAACACAGAAATAAATTTCATTTTCTCGTGTTAACCAGAGAGTATCCTTCCAGATGGCGATACCAGTAACATCAATAAATTCGTTAGTTTGATAAGGATTAATAACAGTCGTGTTATCTGTTTTTTGGTCAATTTTAAGCAGAAAACCACGATTTTTGTCAATAGCATAGAGAGTTTCTCCGGAAAAAGCAATACTATGCAGTGAGGCAACTCCAATTGGTCTAATAGTTCTTGGGCCTTGTTCTTCTTGTTTTTGCGAAATTTTAGGTAATTCAAGATTCATCAGAAATAGCTGCTGGAGACTCCCGCTATAATCTTTGAGCGGCGCGGTGATAGGAAAGCAGCCAGCATCTAAACTACTTTCCTCAAGCTAGGCTACTCTCCGGCCTGTAGGCGTCAGCCTGCCCTTAGGCAGTAGGCGCGGATATTCCCAGACAACCCTAATAAGACCTCGCCCTTACGGGCGGGGTTTTAATTAAATAAAGACAATTGAATCGGTTTCTGATGGGTTGACGTTTGAGCCTGTCGCCGACATGAAACATCGGATGCTGCTACCTTTGGGGTAGTCTTACACTGTCCTCGGCGTCCGTTTGTTTTGACTTACGCTTTTTAAATTTGGTCGCCTTAACTGGTTTACCCTTTCTTTTTCCCTGGCATGACTTGAAAAAATTAGGGGGAGCTTGGTTTAAATCATTTAAAGATTGCTGTAGAGGTACAACAGAAACCTCTGACAACCACTCCCTATTTACTATTTGTTTCCTTTGAGTAATGAATAGCTTTTGCAGTTCTGCATTAGTCGGCTTTTTCTCTCTCAATTTATATTTTTGTTGACAATAAGCTAGAGAATCATTCCCACCAACACGGACACAACCAAATATTTGAGCTAATTTGGGTTGTTGCTCAGTTGTAGGATAAATTCTATAACGATATCTAGCTTTCATTATTTATGTTCTCAACTAATAATATTATAGCACATTTATTGCTCTAAAATCAGCCAGATTATAGCATCTTTATTGCTCTAAAATCAACCAGAAAAAGTCCCCTAGAAGAGGGAGGCTTCAGACCAAACTTTTCGGTGCAGTATTACATTAGTCTTTCGCCATGTAAACATATTAAGATCAAATATTTTCTGCTTTAGCTTCAGAAAAAAATTTATATTTGGCACCAAGTGAAACTTATGCAGCCACTTGATTTTGATCTCTAAGAATAATTCTTTCTTTGCTGTTATTATATCAACCTAGTGCAGTACAGCCCAAATAACTCACCAGTGACAAAATACTCAAAGCCTGAAAAAATAATACTTTTTACTTTTGATTTTTGAATTTCCTTCGGGATAGGCAATAGTCAAGAGGCAATAGCGCCGAGATCCCGCGTCGACGAAAGGACGGGGCTTCAGGGTGCGGAAGAGGAGACCCACACAGCCTCTTGCCTAGGGAATGGGTAGGCTCGAAAGGCAAAAGTACTGCTAGAA
>JAJEAQ010000533.1 GCA_022822685.1 Trichodesmium sp. jk18x7bins.61 | reverse complement strand
GTGTTAACTATTATAATTGGTACTTATTTAGCAATGAAAGGTAGTCCAGTTATCATTAACTGGTTAGCTATAAATAGTTTTGAGAGATTAGAAAATCAAAGTTACGCCCATAGAAAAATCTCAAGAGCAATTACTATTGCCCATATTTTGAAAGGAATTGTAATTTTGGCATTAGCTTGTATAGGTATATTTTCGGTATTGAAACAGTTAAATGTTTCGATAATTTTACTATTAGTAGGTTTGGGAATTATGAGTTTTACAGTTGCTTTAGGGGGTCATAATCTAGTTAAGGATATAATACATGGAATTTTAATTTTACTAGAAGATCAGTATGCAATTGGGGATATTCTAGATTTAGACTATACTATTGGTTATGTAGAAGATATGAGTTTTCGGGTAACACAATTGCGTGATGCAGGAGGTCGCTTAAGTACAATTCCTAATAGCCAAATTTTTATAGTACATAATTTGACTAAAGATTGGGCAAGTATTGATTTGAGAATAAAAGTAAATTTAGATGCTAATTTAAGCTTAGTGGCACGGTTAATCAAGCAAATTACTAATGATTTAATAAGTGATGAAGTCTGGGTAGATAAAATTATGGATTCAGCCAATATTTTAGGTATAAATAGTTTTTCTAAAACTGAAGTAGAATTTACAATCAGGATGAAAACTATACCAAAACAAGAATGGAATATAGCTCGTGAATTTTGCTATAGGTTGAAACAAATTTTTGAAAGAGAGAAAATTATTTTTAATGCCACGATAACTTCCAAGTCTAGAATTTAAGAATCAAGGCAATAAGAAGCAATAAAATCGATTTTCAACTCTTTCATTCAGAATTGATTGAGAGACATGAAACTCAATCAGAGAAAAGAAAGATTTATATATTATGCTAAATCGGCGATCGCTAGTATCTTGATGAGGAGGAGTAATACCAAATCCAGTTTAGAAAAGCTAATAAAGAATTGATAATTGATAATTGATAATTGGTAATTCATAATTGGTAATTCATAATTGGCAATTGATACTCAATTCTGTTATGAAAGCGTAGCTCCTCCCTCAGGAGGCAAAGGGAATTTTGTAAAATTCCCTTCTAACCCTTCTGCCCTCTGCTTTACCTCTAGTAATAAAGCTCCTAGGGTGCGCTGGATTTCGTATAAGTAGGGTAAGTAGGGGATAATACCAAATCCGGTTATGAAAAGGTACTTTTTCTCAACCTTCTATAACCCCTTTTGCCTCTTACTTCTTGCATGCATGCCTTCCCCTCCTAATAAAGTTCCTATCTCGCGCCGGATTTAGTATAAGGCACAAGAGTTAGAAGTAGATTTGAAAAAACTACTTTTTCAGAAGCGGATTTAGTATCATAATAAATTTGGTTTAGTTAGTAGAGTACGGCAGAAATAAGCGAATCATTAAATAACTAAAACTTGGGTTAGCTCCATAAAATTATCAAATTCCAATACAAACTATTCCTGGAGAAAGTGATTTATAAAAATCTCAAAATTTTCTTAATTCCTTCAATCTGCAATTAGTAAAAATGTGGAATTTATCCTTAATCTTAATCATTCAAATGTAGCATTTTATCGTGTTCAATAAAGATTAATTGTTGCTTGTTATAAAACTATTCTAGATGACATTTCCGCATAATTTGAAATTACGAAGAGACAATATTGTGGAAAGCCTTACGTTTCCCATGTTCACAGCTTATTTTGGCTCAAAGTATTAATAAAAATACAGTGCAAGTTTTTACACCTCCTTTAGAACAAATAACTAACCATTTAAACAAAGAAGAAAATATATAATAGTCTCGTCAGAATAATTTTATTCATTATTCTTGTGATCCTGAATTATGTTTTTTGACTCTGTGGAGATCGAAAAAGTTCGGGGGGGGGAGATGGGAATTCTTGATGTGGTAGGATGAGTAAGTGTATACTTTTACCTCTTTGTCTACCAGCTTGATGTCAGGAACCCCTGACTAAAGTATAGAAATTTAGGGGCTTTCCATAGAACGTCCCTACAAAGATTTCAGCTTTTAATATGTGGTTATTCTACCTGAAAACTACTATTGATGCTTTCCTCGCGACAATACAGATGGGTTGAGAATCCGTCAGGGGGAAGTGAAAATTTTTTCACCTAAATTAAAAATGATACTTAACAAAACAATATTAAAGTTACTAATATTAAAGGTATTTGCTTTTATATTGCCTCTGGCAATGGTAAATGCTATTACATATCCTACTTTTGGCCAAATCAATCCCAACCCACCTCCAAACAATGAAAATCCTTCAGGCGGTACTCTGACTGTTCGCTCTGATATTCAAGAAGCTGATGCTAGAACAGGAATTGTGACAGCTCGTGGTAATGTCCAAATTAACTACCCAGCTCGCCAAATTCAAGCAACAGCAGCTCAAGCTCAATATTTTAGTCGAGAACGTCGTATTATTCTAAGTGGAGATGTATTTATACTACAAGATGGCAATACAATTCGTGGAGAAACAGTAACCTATCTTATAGATGAAGGACGCTTTATCGCCCTACCACAATCTCAAGGACAAGTAGAATCAATATATTTAGTCCCCGCTAGCCAGAATGAAAATGTAGAAGATGCTATTACTGCTCCGTTCAATCCCAAACCAGCCTTTAAAACTCCAATAAGTCCATAATTATGAACGAATGTCGACTGCAGTTCCCACATTCAATCTCTGATTTTGGTGGGGTTAGCGAGGCCGATTTTACGCAAGATTTTCCTCATTTTTTTACCGAAGGCTTACCTTCCGAAGGCAGAAGGCGCAAGGCATTTATGCTGAAGGATTTTCCTTATTCCTTCGGACTTCTGGATACAAGCCCTGTTGTTTACGACGGAAAGGGTTTGGTAGTACTCCCAGTTTCTTCCCCACCCGAAACCTTCTGCCTTCTGCCTTATAACTTCTGCCTTCGAGGGCAGGGAGTTGACATCTGTCTGCTTAAATGTGTCATAGCTAGCTTCCATCCCAAATATGAAAATTTTTCTTGAGAATATTCACAAATATTATGGTAAGCGTGCTGTGGTTAGTAGAGTTAATGTACACATTGCCCAAGGAGAAATTGTTGGCTTACTTGGCCCCAATGGTGCAGGTAAAACTACTACATTTTATATCGCTACAGGTCTAGAAAAACCTTCAGTTGGCACTGTCTTCTTAAATGAGTTAGATATCACTGCTTTATCAATGCACAAAAGAGCAAAACTTGGTATTGGTTATCTAGCTCAAGAACCAAGTATATTCCGCAGTCTGAGTATTAGGGATAACATACTCCTGGTTTTAGAGCAAACAAAAGTGCCTCGTCGTGAGTGGAACAGGCGCTTAGATTATCTATTGCATGAGTTTCGTTTAGAAAAAATTGCTTCTACTTTAGGTTCTCAGGTTTCAGGAGGAGAACGTCGGCGAACAGAATTAGCTAGGGCTTTGGCATCGAACCGAGATGGACTGAGATTTTTGTTTTTGGATGAACCATTTGCAGGGATAGATCCGATCGCTGTTTCTGAAATTCAAAAGATCGTAGCCAAATTAAGAGAACAACAGGTGGGTATCCTAGTTACCGATCACAATGTTAGAGAAACTCTGGAAATCACTGATAGAGCTTATATTATGCGAGATGGGCAAATTTTGGCATCTGGAACAGCAGAAGAACTGTATAATAACCCCCTAGTGCGTCAGTATTATTTGGGAGATAAATTTCAGATTTGAACTTGATCAGGACTTACGCAAAGACGCTATATATAGCGCATAACAAATCGAGTGTTCGCGCTTGGCCAAGTTCCGCTTTTCATGTGGCGAGGTGTCGAAACGCCCAAAAATGTTGGCCATACCTCTATTATTCCACGAACTACTTGATGTTCATTGCCACTATATTGACGCCAGACAAGTTCGATTTTTTCGGAATATTTTTTATTAATAACTGTATCGTCAAAAATCAAATAACCATCTGTAGAAGTTACAATTTCTTCCCCTAAGTCCAAATTTTTCAAATAACGGTTAATTGTATCATGGCTGACTTTCTCCAGATGGTTAGCAAGATTTGTCAGAGTGTAATTTTTATGACTACTTATTATACCAATTACTAAAAACTTTGATGTACGAGTATTTTTTATTTCCCAATACTATATATAGTCGCCAATCTCCGATCTTTGGTGATTTGGTGATTTTACCGCTTATTTTTTGCCCCAAGCAAGCATAGCATTTTTTTTGATAATTGGTATCAGAGCATCTAGATAAATTTTACTGGAATTTTTGAGTTTTTTATATTTTGTTGTTCAGCCGTTCCCGGTAGCGATGGGTCCCATTATCGCCCAATAACTCAACCCCCAAGGCTTAACACTATATATAGTGCCCTTGCTTAAGTCCTGTTGATCAAAAAGCATTGCATTATAACACAGATATTCATTCAAATATTCAGATAGCAATATTTTTTCGAGTATCTATTTATAGTCGAGCTTCAGAAGGGATATTAACTAGAAAAAATCATTATTTATGCTGATGGCGCTCACAAAAGTCAAGAAATATAATCAATACATAAACCAATGTCTGCATCTACATAACTTCAAAAAATTTGGCAAAAATAATTAGGTTATATGTAAACCATTAATCGGAATTAAAAGGATCAGATTCCGGATAGTTAAAACATTTGGCGTTGCTGAATTAAGCTATGAATTTGTTTCGGCACCTCGCCACATGAAGAAGTGAAATGATGGAATACTTCAGCTAGCGGTCGCTATCTAACGGAAAAAGTTGTGATTTCTTCAAGTGCTCAAGTAATCAAACTTGGAGGAACTGGAACATCCCAAAACCGAAGATAGTGAATTAACAATCGAATCGAATGTTTCAACATTTCTATTGATTTAGAATAACAAAGAGTTTGACGATGTAATCGAGCTAGATAATGTCTCATTCTTGTATTTTCTCCTTGTACTAAGCGTCATATAGGTTTGACTAACAATTTGAGCCCCTTCAGATATAAAACTGGGATACACTTTCCAACCATCAGCCACATCAAAATAATACTTCCATTGACTGATATCCTCCCATAAAATTTTAAATGTTTCTGAACTTCGATCTCCTAGTATCCACCCTAAAACTTCCTGTTTAAAGTGATCTACTGCTGTCCATAGCCAAATCTTGTTTTTTGGCATACATTGGTTTCTAATTCATCTAGTTCCCCTACTTGAGGTATTGTTTCTGGTTGAGCAGCCTCTGGTAATAATTCTCCTACTTGTTTAATCCAAGTAATGATAGTAGTATGGTGGACTTCTTTAACCCGTTCAATTCCTATTAGTTATAGTCGACGCCCAAACGATATTATTCGGGGCGCCTCTACTTCAGAACCGGACGTGAGACTTTCACCTCATCCGGCTCCTAGTTAGTCTGAGTTCTCACTCTGCTCATGTGTTCATAATGATGACAGTGGTTGTG
>JAJEAQ010000571.1 GCA_022822685.1 Trichodesmium sp. jk18x7bins.61 | reverse complement strand
TACCTTTGGAGTGGTTATGGTTGACGAGAGTTTTATTACCTTCCTATTCGTCCACTTTGACAGTCTTTGCTAGCAGCATCACTCATGGTAGTTAGAGCTGCTCCGCATTTAGATCTGCTTCACAACTTTGATATTCAGTCTCAGCCTTGTGGTTTATGCTGTCAACTAGACAACAAGGCGGGAGGAATTACGCCTCCAAGGTATATGAGTTATTCACAGCAGAGACGGCACTCTCGAAGGTTTTGAGCTAATTTACACAGGCGACGCTCGGAAATTTCTGTTTAACAACCATTCGCATATTTCCTGGTGCTGCAATAGTCACTCCTCTGCGGACAGGTTTAATATTTTGACCAGGAAGTAACTTGAGTTCCCACTGTGATACAATTGTCGCCAATACTATAGTCATTTCAAATAAAGCCTGGTTTGAACCTAGACAACGACGACTTCCTCCTCCAAAAGGTAAATATTCAAAAGGTGAAAATTGTCTTTCTAGGAATCTTTCTGGTTGAAATTTTTTCGGCTCAGGGTAAATATCTTCACGTTGATGAGTTAGATAAATTGGAGCGATCGCCACCTAACCAGGCTCAAGTTGATAACCCATAATTTCGATGGGTTTCTTGACAATTCTAGGGAAAGCATTCAAAGCAATAGGATAAATACGCAGGGTTTCTTGACAAACAGCGGTGAGGTAGGGCAATTTAGTAATTGCAATTTTGTCAGAGTCATTAGGGATAGTATCTAATTCTATTAATAGTTTTCCCAGTACTTGTGGAATTTGGTCAATCCAATACAAAGCCCATACTAAAGCTGAAGCAGTAGTTTCGTGGCCGGCAAACAACATCGTCAACAGTTCGTCTTTAATTTCCTCATCACTCATGGGTTGACCATCTTCATCACGAGCATCTAGTAGTAAACTGAGAATATCATCACGGTGATTTGTTTTTTCCTTAGCAGCTTGAATTTCTCCAAGTATGAGTTGGTCAATTTCTTTCTTCTTCAATAAAAATCTACCCCATGGACTCCATCTACCTAAGTCTTTTTGCAGGAACCTAAAAAACAGAAGATTAGAGCCTAGACGGGAACTAACGGATTCGAGAAGTTCAGACAGTCAGTAGTAGTCTCAATTGTTCATAACGTTTACCACTATCTAAGCCAAATACTGTAGCAAGGATAACTTTTAGGGATATTTCTTGGGTAGACCTACGGATAGGGAAAGGTTTATTGATTTGCCACTTACTAATAACTTCAGAAGTAATATCATGGATTAAGTCCGTGTATGTACACATCCGATCGCTATGAAAAGGTGGCATTAATAATTTTCGTTGACGACGGTGGCGAGCGAGCGCCATCTTTGAGTATTAGAGATTCTTTGCCTACAAGGTATTCCCCATTGTGAATTTTATTTGTTTGAAAAGTCTCAGGATCGACAGTAAAAATTTCTTGAATTGCTTTCGGGTGACAAAAGTAGATAAAGGGATGTTTAGCATTAGTGTTAGTGCAAAAAACATCTCCATATTTAGAGTAGGACTCTTCCATAGTCGATAAAGGACTAAAAAACATTTTCCAAAAACTTATTCTTCGTTGTCGAGGGGACAAGGCTGGGCCTTTTGGTAATTTCATCTGAAGTTATTTTTGGTGATACACAACATTTTCTATGTTGACAAAACTTTCGCATTTTGTAGGGAGCAACTCTACTTATAGAATCAAGTATAATTTGATCAGGTCAAGCATGTTTTTTTACGTAATTAATGTTGAATTGATTTTGAATACTGAATAAAACCTCGCCCTGAAGGGCGGGGTTTAAAATAAAAAATGGGATTGCGTAGGTTGGATTGTGGCCAAAAATCTGAGAAACACAAAACTGGATTAAGTAATATAACTTGATAAAAAAGTTTCCTATAGAATAACTCCATGTGTGGCAAAACTAATTAGTCAGACATCCTTGCTTGTTAGGAACTCCATAGCTAAAGCTAGGGGTTTGGTGAGTTTCTTGTTATTGTTCTACAATAGTCAACCTACTCGATACCTAATTAGCAATCGCCTGTTGAGGGCTACGTTATCTGCAATTATTTAAGTTCCTACCTTTGTATAAGTTTTATGGAGAAGTAATGAATCAATCTATCAACCCCACAACTGAAAAAAAAATTCAGGTAGAAGACGATCGCACAGGAATGAGCGTCACTACCCTGAGAAGAGCCTTAGCAGATAACCTGTTTTATTTGCAGGGGACTTATGAGTCAATGGCCAAACAGGATGATTTCTACAGGGCTCTAGCTTATACCATACGCGATCGCTTACTCCAGCGTTTTCTTTCTACAGTTCGTACTTATAATCAGAAAGATGTTAAGGTCGTATATTATCTATCTGCTGAATTTCTCATGGGGCGTCACCTAGGCAATAGTTTAATTAACCTAGGTATTTATGAACAAGTTCGTCAAGCTGTAACTGAATCTGGACTCAACTTGGACGAACTACTGGAACAAGAAGACGATCCAGGCTTAGGGAATGGGGGTTTGGGTAGGTTAGCAGCATGTTTTCTGGATTCCCTAGCTACTCTAGAAATTCCTGCGATTGGTCATGGTATCCGCTATGAGTTTGGTATCTTTACTCAAACCGTACAGGATGGTTGGCAAGCAGAAATTCCTGATAAATGGCTGCGTTTCGGCAACCCTTGGGAAATAGCTCGTCCTGCAGAACAAGTAGCAGTCAGGTTTGGTGGGCACACAGAAGCATATCATGATGACAAAGGCAACTATCGAGTAACTTGGATTCCGGCTGAAACCGTTATTGGTATTCCTTATGATACTCCCGTTCCTGGCTATAAAGTTAATACAGTTAATCCTCTGCGTTTGTGGCGAGCTGAAGCTAGTGTAGACTTTAAGTTTGAAGAGTTCAATGCTGGCAACTATGATGGTGCAGTAGCCGATAAAATGAGTTCAGAGACAATCTCTAAAGTTCTCTATCCTAATGACAATACTCCTCAGGGTAAGGAACTCCGGCTCAAACAACAATATTTCTTCGTTTCTTGTGCTTTGCAAGACATCATCCGCTGGCATTTATCCCACAACGAAAACTTAGACAATCTATACGATAAGGTAGCAATTCAACTTAACGACACTCACCCTGCTGTTGCCATTGCTGAGATGATGCGCCTGTTCATTGATGAATATGATATGGACTGGGAGCGTGCTTGGCATATTACTCAAAATACATTTGCCTATACTAACCATACTTTGCTACCAGAAGCGTTAGAACGTTGGGTGATTAGCTTGTTTGGCAGCCTTCTTCCTCGTCACTTAGAGATTATCTATGAAATTAATCGACGCTTTTTAGCTCAAGTCCAAACTTGGTTTCCTAAAGATCCAGAATTAATCGCCCGTGTCTCTTTAATTGAAGAGGGAGGAGAAAAGTCTGTGCGGATGGCTAATTTAGCTACTGTGGGCAGTCATGCCGTGAATGGAGTCGCTGCACTACACACAGAATTGCTTAAAAAAGGTGTGCTTAAAGATTTCTATAAACTTTTCCCAGAAAAGTTCTTCAATAAAACTAATGGAGTGACTCCCCGCCGTTGGATTTTATTGAGTAATCCGAAACTTTCCGCTCTTTTCTCTGAGAAACTAGGAGATAGCTGGCTGCGAGATTTAGATCAACTACGGCAACTAGAAAAATATGTTGATGATGTAGCATTTCGGCAGCGTTGGCGACAAATTAAGCAGAAGAATAAAGCTAGTTTAGCCGAATACATTTTAAAGCATAATCGGATTGAGGTGGATACTAACTCTCTGTTTGATATTCAAGTCAAACGTATCCATGAGTATAAACGCCAACATTTGGATTTATTCAACATTATTACTCTTTACAACCGCATTAAGCAAAATCCTAGCATTAATATTCAGCCTCGCACATTCATTTTTGGAGGTAAAGCTGCTCCTGGTTACTACATGGCTAAGTTAATTATTAAATTGACTAATGCTGTTGCAGATGTGGTTAATAATGATCCTGATGTACATAGTCGCCTCAAAGTAGTTTTCTTAGCTAACTTTAATGCTTCATTAGGTCAACTTATTTATCCAGCTGCTGACTTATCAGAGCAAATTTCTACTGCTGGTAAGGAAGCATCAGGAACTGGTAACATGAAATTTGCGATGAATGGAGCCATGACTATTGGTACTCTGGATGGAGCTAATATTGAGATTCGCGAAGAGCTAGGCGCGGAAAACTTTTTCTTATTTGGTTTGACTGCTGAGGAAGTTTTCGACATGAAAGCTAAGGGTTATAAACCTTTGGATTACTATAATACAAATCCAGAGTTAAAGGCTGTGATTGATCGGATTGCTAGCGGTCACTTTAGCAAAGGTAATCCTAATTTATTTAAACCTTTGATTGATTCTCTGCTCTACAATGACCAATATATGCTACTAGCTGACTATCAAAGTTATATTGATTGTCAAGAAAGAGTGAGTCTAGCTTTTCAAGACCAAGAAAAATGGACAAAAATGTCTATTTATAATTCTGTTCGCATGGGTAAATTTTCCTCTGACCGGACAATTATGGAGTATGCCAAAGAGATTTGGGGAGCAAAACCAGTCAAGATTGATCAGGAGACATATACTCAGGATAACGCTGGTTTAAAGGTAGATTCTTAACTCTAAGGAAGAAGCAAGAGGGAAGAGGGAGAGGAATTTTCCTCGATCACCTCTTTTTTGATTTGAGCTAATATTTATGATTAGTGGGACTTAGAAAAATAGCGTCATAAAATAGCCTCAAATTTAGACAGGGATAGGCATTTAGGTCGAAAAAGTATAAATCTGGAGCTGCTCAGTGTTTTCCTGCGGAATGCGAAGCTAACAGCCATTTTTCCCCGATGATGTCTTTCCCATACCTAGAATTAGTTTCAGGCATTTTATAGACTAGAAAATGTATAAGTACCATTAGTTATAAAAAAAATCTTTGAGCAGAGCAGTGTTTTACCGAACAGGATATTAACCGTTAACTATTTCAAAGTAGGGTATAATACCCCCCAATATCAATCATCAGTTAAATAGGGGGCAATTATTTGTTAAGAGCAACTTAAAACCAATACCGAAACTACTCTTACCTGTTTGAGTTGCACAACATACGCCTGATCAATGATCAATATTTCAAACCACAACTTCAGGTTGGGGATGAAAATTGTGCTAATAACAGAGTCAAATCATCATCAGTTCTACTGGTTACTTTAGGCGATCGCAAAAATTCCTCTAACTGTTTAGTTGCCTCTTGTTTATCACTAACAACTGTCATAAATTGAAACAAAGGCACAAAAAATGGACTATGAGGTAATCCCATTGGCATCCTTAACGCCAGCATTTGCAACCCATCCGAAAAAATTGCTAAATTCACTGGCTTTCCCAGCCATACCTTCACCTGAGCCGTCTCCACACCAGGCTCTGAAATTAAAAAAGTTGTTTCATTAATATGTTCTCCAGTTTGAGGTTCTGTCAGAAGAAAAATATTTTTCTCTCCATCTCCCACAACCGCAGCACCATCTCCAACTTGAGCAGCAATAACTAACTCTGGTGTCGCCACTACTAAAATCAAAGTTGCAGCCAAATCCCTCACCTCAACCTCTCTCACCTGAGACTCAGCCAAAACAGCAGTTTTTGCAGATCTCAAAGCTTCAATCAAATTTTGCTGCCAAGCCAAATCATCTGCTGGCAGCAACTTGAGTTTGGAGATAGTCTCTACTGCAGCACTGACAGCTATTTTAGCACCAACTTCCCCCAAGTTAGCTGAACCTGCACCATCAGCAACAGCAGCCACTAAAATCCCATTGGGCAAAACCCGCCAATGATTTGCATCCTGACATGGTTGCCCTCGTTTTTCGTGACTCGTACCTTTCACCGAAACCGATACCACTCGCCAATGACTTTGTTCTTCTATTGACATAGCCTAACTTTCAGTAACTTTTCCTTCTTTGTGCTCCCTTCTTGCTTCCCAATTAAACTGTTCCCCATCCAGGAGGAGGTAGTGCTACTTGTTCATCAACTTTAGAATGGGAAACTTGTTGCATACTGGCAGATAACCAAATGAACATTTCCTGAAAGTCAAGCCCTCTTAATTTTAGGGGTGTTCTCTGTACAATCTCCCCCAGCCTATCCATATTTGCTCCTTCCACACCCACTGCAAAAAAAGCAACATGCTTATTATCTTCTTCTTGTCTAATGCGATCGGCTGCTTCCTGAACAACTTTTTCTGATTCTCCTTGGGGCTCTCCATCAGTAATCAAAAATACCCAAGGTCGATAGTAAGTTATGCCATTATTTCTATATTCTAATTTCCGGGCTGAAATTAAATCCAGGGCTTTGTTAATAGCGGTCCCCATGTAAGTTTGTCCTTGAGCTGTTAATACTGGATTTTCAAACTGGTCTGCAGTGATAAAATCTTGCACAATTTTCACTTGATTATCAAAGGAAATAATAGAAACTTCTACTCGTTTTTTAGCTAAGTCATCGGTAATTAAATTATCTCTAAAGGTTTCTAAGCCATCATTTAAAGCTTGAATAGGTGTACCTGTCATGGATGCGGAGGTGTCCAACAATAGCACACAAGGACAACGGGGTTCAGGATTTTCTGCAAATTCTACTGCTTCATCAAGTCTCATATTAATTTTTTTAGCCTTATATTAGCAATGATATTTTTCATTTTCTTGTCTCTGATTCTGCGATTTTAGTTCCATCGCGGACTGGCACAGCTAAATTGGTGTACTAGGCTTAGGTTGGATTGAAGGACGTTGAGCCTGTCGCGCGACCTGAACGCGAAGCGTCTCTGAAAGAGAAAACCCAACTGATGTAAAGCTTTGTTGGGTTGATCCGTAGGATAAGCTTCCCTAACACTATCGCTCAACAAGAGCCTACAATTTTAGCTGTGCTTTACCAGTAGTATAAAGTATAAGATATTTTCGGCCTATAAGTGCTTGTTGAGTCCCAAAATCAGTTTTTGTTGGTATAGGCCAACTATCAGTAAGCAATACCGTTTCAAAGAAGTAATAATTAAAAAGTAATAATTAAAAAGTAATAATTGATTTACTTGAAAGCTTTAACTGAAAATTCTTTCACAGAATAGCCCTAAACTATTTGTGACATTCTTTTTGAGAATTGGTACAAGAAGGTGAATTTCAAGGATTTTCACCCCAAAAAACACATTAAAAGTAACAGGCAATAGGAACGGCGTCTGGTGGTGCTTCTGAAGCACCACCTTTCATGTCGGCGGTCTCAGAAACGCACCAGCTAATCCTTCATAAAAATTATAAAAATCAACAGGCTTGTGAAAGAGGGTTTGCATTTCTGAGCTGCTCCTTAATTTTTGCAGATAGTTTTCTTGGTAGAAAGACCTGAAAAAATCGAGATAATTCTCTTTGTCATATCTCTGTGTTGAATAAGTTGATCTGAAAATCTCGATCAAATCATCACTGCTAATCGCGATCAACTCTACATCTTGATAATGTAATCGAAAGTTGCTTAGCACTAATGCGAGTGTCGTTGCTGATCTGAGAAATTGTCAACCTCTCGAAATTCAGACCATCCTTTAAACCAATAACATCGATTCCATCTTCAAAATCAGTAATAAGACCTCGCCCGCCCCGGCGGGGTTTAAATTGTTCCCATCATTAGAGCGGAAGTCAAAGCGACCGCTACCTGCTCCACCACTGAGCAGATCATCACCTAAGTCACCATTAATAATATCAATTCCTATACCACCATTAACTACATCGTTACCTTTACCTCCATAGAGTAAGTTGTTACCATCCACACCTTGGATTGTATCATCACCGCGATTGCCGTAGATGAGATTATTTGCAGTAGTCCCAATTAAGTGATCACAAGAATAATCGTAGCTGCATCTAAGTCTACCTCACCATCAACTAACAAAAACGGCTCTGGTGCTAACGGTCGCAATTCTTCAATGGAACGCCAAAGGGAATCACATTACCCCAGTGAGGAGTGAAGAATGTTTGCACTCGCTCTTCCTCACCAGGTTCAACATCAATAGGAACTCGTTCGGGTGTCCAAAACTCGATTTCAATCTGGTCTCCAGAGGGATTAATTGGTTGATCACCACTGATGTCGGAATAGGGAGTACCGTTCCCGCTAGAATCATCCCCTAATCGATTAGAGCCTTCATTCTGGCGGAACGTTAGTAGTGCTTCAGCGGAGACATTACCAATGCCAGCAAGAGTAGTCGTATCGATAGTACTGTTGTTAGGCTCATAACCAAGTTCAGCCATAACTCATTGAAAATATCTAGTTGCTCAGGAAATAACTCTGACAATACCCGGTAAGCAGCAAAACTCATAGCTTCACTTTTTATAGCTACCGTATTTTCTGACTGGGGGCACTGTAGGTCATCTCCTAACTGAGTCCCAATAGCTAATGGATCGTAAGCACTCCAAGCATCATATATGGCTGTGTGTACCATAGCGTAAGCACAGGAGGCGATGGTCGGGCCAGGAGCGGTCATCAATGTCGCTTCTTGAACTGCTTCATCCCATAGTAGTGAAATAGTCGGTGGTGGATCGTCATCTTTGAAGAGTTTAGTTTCTGGATTGAGGGTAGGATCGATTCGGTTAAATCTTCCAGAATTAGAAATTTGCTGTTTTTCCAAGGATGAAGTCATAAATTATTTGATTAATCTTGTATCATTGGGCATTATATTGTTTTGCAGATAAGTTAATTATTAGATTTTGACACAAGATAGAATCAGAAACTTATCGAACAACAATAATTCACAACTTATTTTGGCATTGCTGGAACTGAGTATGAATTCCAGGAATTGAACAACTGAAATAGCTCCCATCATGAAGTATATAATTAGTAGCCAATTGACGATTCATACCTTGATTCAGCAACGCCCTTATTTGAATATCAACTGCTATAAATGTTCCCTTGGTAGTGAAAAAATTAACGATTCATGAGTTTCACATATCTTCAGGATTATAAATTCAATCAGACCAATTCTGATAGTTGAAAATTTAGTTAAAATTAGATTAAGCTTGGTAGCAATTTTCATAATTAAATCGTTTCACTTGATCTATGCGAAGCATTATTAATATAGTAATATTATGTGCGATTGAATACTTATAAATAAGAGGTTGTTTGTCACGCCTCAGATTAAATTCTGGCGTAGGATGGGTGAGGGGTCAATATTTCCTGATTTAAACGGGGTTTAAATTTTAGTTGTCCGCCGTAACCCATCAGAATTAAACATTCTAGCTATCTTAATATTTAGTTTACAAACATTCTCTAAATAAGGGATCAATTAGATGCTGTGCTTCTTGTTCGATAATGGAGATTAGGGGACACTTTGCTTTATCCCCCCCCTTTCAAAGGGGAATCCCCCCTAATATCATGTCCGGCTGATTAAGTATAATAAAATTGGGAGGAGCTAGGAATTCGGAATTCGGAAGCAGGAGGCATGGAGGGAAAAAAGAAGGTATCAGGAGGAGAAAGTTTTTGATCACTAATTAAGCGGACATTATATCACCTCCCATCAAACAAAAAGCGCAGCATCATCTAGTTCCTCCCTTGACAAAGGCAGTGCTGTTTCATTCTCCCTTAAGATTTTGAACCTTAATTTCTTCAAAGCCTTTGCCACTGGCGTTCGAGCGCGCAGCAGAACGGAGTTCGAGCGCCAAATTTTTTCTGAATAATTTATGAATTAGGAGATGCATATTAGCTGAAAATCACACAGCATAAAGATCATAGCAATTCTAAATTTTTAGAATGAAAGCGAAGCGACTCCCCCGGGAGGCAACAGCCCTGCTTGACAAGAAGGGCTAGGGGGGATAGAAAAGGGGGAACTAGGTTGAACCCCTCCCCGTGCTGAAGCAACGGGGATTCCCCAGAAATTCACTCAACTTTTAGTCCTTTCTGACTGCTCTGGTTGAGAGCTTCTGAGGTGACAGGAGAATTGCTCTGAGGGGGAATGAGCCGACCTACTTTCAGACACGCTGACTTGTTGGC
>JAJEAQ010000286.1 GCA_022822685.1 Trichodesmium sp. jk18x7bins.61 | reverse complement strand
CCTAACTTCAGAGATAGTTTACCAAGTTCTAGCAGCGCTGTGACATTTTCCTGATTTTCTTGTAATGACTCTTCCCAAGCTAAAACTGCTTTGATAAACTGATTTTGAGATAACAATAAACTACCTCTATTTCTTGCTTTCTGGTAATTTTCTAATGTAGGTAACGGATGATTTCTGTTCTGTATTTTTAATTGTTTTTGCTCAGGCTTAATAATTTGATAATGCTTCAATTTATCAACTTGAGCCACCAAATTTTCATCATGTAAAAAGTAGCTACTGTAGATTGTCTCTACTAGCCTATCGCAATCATGGACAAACACATCTGTATTACCGCTGTTCTGGGCTAACTTGGCTGCTATAAATATACCTTTCATTCTCCCCGGAACTTCATCTGAGTATCCGCCTGGTGCATCCACAAAAATCACATCCCATTTGAGCTGAGTAATTTTTTCTGGTAAACTCATTAACAGACTATCTATTCCCTGACTATACTGCACCAGTAAATCTAGCCACTGTTTTCTCGTAGTACCATACTGAACTAAATAAGCTTCTATATTTGGACAGTTGGCCTTCACTTGATTTAACCAATCCGGATGATCTTCTATAAATATTGTTTCTCCATTTTGATTTACTTCCATCCAAAATTCACTATCTTTCCCTACTCCAAAAACCAAAAAATTACTTGATTTTCTGTTAATTAATATATCAGTTATATAAGAATACTCTTTTCTAGATAATTGACCAGGATTACTATTTACTAACTGGATAATTTGATGATGATACTTACTTAATGATGGAGTTTGAGCCTCTAATTTTATATTTGCAAATGAATCTGGGGTTATGGATGGCCAATTTATTACTTTTGATAAACCACTAACTACATAGTCTTTGAGATGCTCAGGTAAGGCTGGCCATTGTATTTGGGGGTCTGGTTGGTGTGTCACTGGTTCAACATTTCCCCGCCAAGCAACTCCCATGATTTGGACTGTTTGGTAAATCATTGTATTCCAACCTTTTTGCTTGAAATAATCCAAGCCTTGTGATACATCTGGGGAAGCTAAATCATGAAATAGAATTAGAGCATCTTCTGCTGCCAGTCTTTCGCAGGCGATCGCATCGTTCAAAGGTCCAGGAACTTCATGGTTACCATCAATAAATATTAAAGACCATTTGTAGTTTAATTTTTCTGCTAACTCTTCTACTTTTTGTGGGCTATATCCTGCTATTAAATTAACTGTCTCTTGTAAATTAGCCACTTTGAGAGAATTAGTTACACTTTCATAAAAATCCTGGTTTTCTAAGAGAGGATCTATGACATCTAACTCTACTCCTCCCAAAGCCAAATGACAAGCTGACCATCCCAACCAACAACCTATTTCTAAAGCTCTTTTTCCTCTAAATTTGAGAGCAGTATTGTAGAGAATATGTACTTCATCTCTATTATTGAAACCTACATCAGGAAACCTTTTATCTACATAGCGATTATGAGGAATTTCTTTTCTTGAATAACGCCAAGTAGAATATCTTTTATCACCTATGATTAGATTAGGAAAACTTGCATCTGGTAGGATGATCAAAAAACCGGGTGAAACGTAATCTCCCATTGGTAAAAAATTCTGTCTTAGCATTTATTTCTCCACTTCTGGCTTAATTTGCTGTTTTACCTGCTCCAATACCATGTTATAATCTTCCCGCTCAGGATACAATCCCACCAACTTTTCCAGAGGAGCGATCGCCCCCTGCTTATCTCCCATCTCCAGTCGCACTCTCACCAACCCCTCTAAAGCAGTAATATTATTTGGCTCCCGCTTCAAGACACTCTCATATCCCTGCACCCGCTTCTGCAACTGCTCCTCTACAGACACAACTGCTACAGTCTCTACCTGTTGAGGCTCTTCTAAAGCAGCTTTAAACATATTCGCCATCCCAAACAAGGCAGTACCTCCAAAAGATACACCCCCAACTAGGGACATGATCTTTCTCAATACTTTACTTCGTTGCTGACGAGCTTCTATATACTCTTTCTCTGTTCCTTGCATTGCCACTTTACTCCTAATCTCTACTTTCTTCAGTTTTCCCAATTTGAGCTAGAAAGCGATCGCTCCCACCAGCATGAGTTTGAGTTTCGGTGTGCCTCTTGTGACAGGTGAGTTTAATTACCGAGTCCGCTTTCATCCCTGCTCTGAAGATATAGGGCTAAGAACCTCCTAAATTTTCTCTTGATAAAAAGAGGTCATTGAACTCTTCTCTAGTTAGAATATTGTATTTTATCTCAGGCAACTCTTTTGAATCTACCTGTTCTGGATATTTTCTTGGGTTTTGATATTTGGCTTCAATATCTTTGAGATGGTTATTTCCTATCTTCCATACACCTTTTTGCTTATAGCGTTTGTTGGCTGCGTTGTACATGGCATAGGAACGCTCTCTATCTATATCTTCCAATTCTCGAGGTTGATTGCTCTCAAGTTGTGTTTGAGCTACAGCATCGACTAGAGATTCCATGCTTTTCCTGTAATTGTTGTAAGTACGATTTAGTTCTGTTAGTGGTTTCTCAGAATTCAAACCCTTCAGTTTATTAGGTTCAATATCTTGAATAAACTCTAAAACGCGCTGAATATTAAACTTACGAGATTGAGGAATATTTTTTTCTATAAGTTCAGGTATTTTCTCCTTTATTTCCTTGAACACTTCCAAAACAGGAATTGCTTGATAAACTTGAAGAGCCTCTTTAAACTCTGATATTGCATTTGGCATATTTTCCACAAAAGTAGTTAAATCTAAATTTTCTTTTCTTTCATCTACTTTCAAATTCCCACCATCTTTACCTGACGCTAAGTTTCCTAGTATAATTAATATCTGTCCAATTGACTTCTCCTGTTCTTCTAAAGGAGAAATTACTGTTTTTATGTCGAAAAAATTAGCTTTGATTCTGAAACCATTCGGAAAATTAGTCGCAATATTTCTATTGATGGTTTCAAAATTTATTTCTATGCTTTTTTCCCATTCCAAAAAACGTAGTGTCAATGGATCTGCAAATGGTCGCTTCTTAGTGTCAGGGGATCGTTTAAATCTTTCCCAAATACTTTTAGGTTGAACTCGAAATTCAAACTCCTCCCAATAATGAGATGAACCAATACGTGTAGTCACATATTCTTTTTCTTGTTGTCGCCTTTTGCCTGACTCATAATGGTGTTCTCCTACTACATTTAGACGATCTTTCACCAAATCTGCTTTATTCTTATCTCCCACCTGAGATCCATTTGGCATACGTTGAACAATAGTTGAAACATTATGTTGCGGATTTACCTCAGACGTCAACTTTGTTTGCTTGGTTTGTATGGGTTTGCTCAAGATTTCTGAACTTCTCCATAGTGGAATGAAGATGCTTCTGAATTTTACTTCCGGTGGTTTTTTTATTATCTGCCCTCATCTCCTGTTTTGCCGTTGTGCCGATGGTCTGATTTTTGGGTTTTGACAAGTGAATCGGTGCTGTTTGTTTGGATACTATGTCATACAACATTCAAAAACTCCTGTTATTTATTTTAGTCATGTTTTATTATACTAAATCCGGTTATAAAAGAGGACTTATATCCTATCTCAAAATCCTATGTATGGTAGTCTTGGCTACCTAATTGGGCTGCGCTGAAATAAAGATGAATTACGCATTTTGGGGACGCCAACATATAGTATTGCAGTATAGTTTTAATTTACTATATATAGAGTTTTGGCGTCAGTCCTGATCAACAAACATATTACCTCCGACATACCCATCAGCCCGATTAGCCAACCAGGGTAGTAAGGTATAATTAGTATGTCCATTTGCAGTTTGTGTCTTTGAGTTTCCATGGGGATACCATCATCCCAGGGAAGTTGGTCTTGATTAGGCAGTAAAATCACATCTGGGGTAGTTGGAATTGTCATTATCGTTTCTCAGATTACTATTTCTATTTTAATTTCTTTCTCTGAGCTGACTAATCTCTGGATTACTATTCTGTTTTAATAAAGTTTCGATATTTTTTGCCATCCGAGTTTGCTGCTCTAATTGCTTTGTTGAAGAGAATAAATCACCTAATCCATTGATAATTTGTTTGAGGCTTTCTCTGAATCTATCATCTCCTGTTAAATCATCTAAATCTGATATCATTTTCTGTACATTCTCAAATGTTGCTCTCGCTGAATCTAATGTTTTTTGCAACATTACTATATTTGTAGAACTGTTTAAATTATGAGATATATCTCGTAAATTAGCGGAAGTTTCT
>JAJEAQ010000478.1 GCA_022822685.1 Trichodesmium sp. jk18x7bins.61 | reverse complement strand
TCCCTACATGAAGGGTGTTTATGGGGTTTGAGTTTGTGTTTGTGTGTTGGTTGTTTGGTTGTTTGGAGTTGGTTTTATGTTTACTGTGATTATAATGTCTGTTAAATACTTGATGTGTATCTGGGGCTCTCATTCTGAGGCGACTTTATTGGGAGAGGGCTTATTTTTTGGCCAGGCAAGTTAAAAAAGATTCTATCAAACCGGAATCATATGGAGTTTTATGAAGTTTTTATCTGTGTCTAGTTGTGAGGATTAAATTATGCTATACTTACAAATAATTTACCTTAATTTTCAGCAGTGCATCAATGACCTACAGCCTCAGAATTGTAGATTTACCTAGCAATGAACGACCACGGGAAAGATTAATTGCCTCTGGTCCGAAAAGTCTTTCTAGTGCAGAATTGATTGCTATTCTCTTAGGTACAGGTCAAGGAAAAGGTAAACTTTCTGCTGTTGGTCTTGGACAATATATATTAAATCAATTAAGTCAACATCAGCGCGATCCTCTCTCAATTCTCCGCAATATTACAGTTCAAGAATTAACTCAAATTCATGGTATTGGTAAAGCAAAAGCAACAACGATTATTGCTGCTATTGAATTAGGAAAAAGAGTATTTCAATCCCGCCCTCCAGAATTATCTATTGTTGATAGTCCCCAAGCTGCTGCTGATGCTTTGAGTCAAGATTTGATGTGGCAAACTCAAGAAAGATTTGCTGTGTTACTTTTAGATGTTAACAACCGCCTACTTGGAACTAAGGTTATTACTATTGGTACAGCTACAGAAACATTAGCTCATCCTCGTGAGATTTTCCGAGAAGTGATTCGCCAAGGCGCAACTAGAGTCATTATTTCTCATAATCATCCTTCTGGAAATGTAGAGCCTAGTCCTGAAGATATCAACTTAACACGGCAACTTTTAGCCGGAGCACAAGTTTTGGCTATTCCCTTATTAGATCACATTATTATGGGTAATGGGGGACATTCTAGTATGCGTCAGATAACTAATTTATGGGAGGAATATCCTCAAGGAGATTGATCAGGACTTACGCAAAAACGCTATATGTAGTAACTTAAAACCATACTGCAAAACTATATATAGTGTTGCTCACCCTAAAATGGGTAAGTCCTGTTGATGTTAAGAAGGCAGAAAGTTTTCTCAGAAATATATTCAGACTCCTCCCAGCCTGACATCAAATTGGTATGACTCCTTCAATCATATAAATTTTCATATAATCATATAAATTTTCATAAATTTTGCTATAAAGTTTGAGACGGTAAGGCTGAGAAATAGTCTATTTAAGGTGGGCAAAAAATACCAAATTGAGCATTGCTCCAGAGCATTAGACATCTCCATAAATTAGATTTTAGCTACGGCAGAATCAGGCTTTCAGATTCTTTTTCAGAGATGTCTATTTAATATTTGCCCGCCCGACTAGTGACGCTCCTACACTAAAAGCGAAAGCGTTAGTGTAGGCAACTGAAATCTGTTTAAGACGGTCAGAACTTCCTGAGCGGGATATTCCCATTGAGCGCGTTTTATAGTGAGGTACGCCTCGGACTCCACTTGATCTTTTTAATTTCTGATTGAAGAAGTGAACATTTGCCTCCTGAGGGAGGAACTGCGCTTGCCTCCAGGGGGAGGAGTTTCGCTTGCCTCCTGAGGGAGGAACTGCGCTTGCGGCTTCTTCTCTACCATCGATTATAAGATATGCATCCAAGTAGAGAAAAAAAATTATTTTAAGCAAATATCAACGCCGGGATTCATAAGGGGCTGTGTGCGTCACTAAAGTCCGCACAGCAGGCGCCCCATCCCACGGTGAAAGCGACAGCCCTGCCGTGGGATGAATCCCGGAGTCAGCTAATTATCCAAACATGATATAAGGTGGGCAAAAAAACACCAAATTTATCATCGCTCCAAATAATTTAATTTTTGCCCACCCTACTACTAAAACTTATTTCTGTTTCTCAATTATGCCACCACCTAATAAAATATCTCCATTATACCAAACAGCAGCTTGCCCAGGAGTTATGCCAAAAACGGCGGCTTCAAATATTAACTTAACTCGAAAACCATCCAGGGGTTTCTCCTCATCAATACCTAAAGGAATAATATTAGCAACTACAGGTAAACTACGATATCTTACTTGTACTTCTGCCTTGATAGGATTAGTCGGTGGGGCAATAGAAACCCAGTTAACTTGCTTCACAGTGGACTCCATTTTTGAAGCACTGTCGCGATCGCCGACTATTACCCGATTCATCACTGGATCTAAATCAATCACATACAAAGGATGAGGAGCTGAAACGCCCAGGCCTTTTCTTTGACCAATCGTGTAATGATGGACACCATCATGGTTTCCTAATACCCTCCCATCAAGGTCAACAATTTTACCTTGATGGGGGGTAATATATTTATCCAAAAATGCCCGCATTGAACCACTAGCTTCCACCAGACATAAATCTTGACTTTCCGGTTTATCAGAAGTTTTTAAGCCATATTCGGCTGCAATTCGCCTGGTTTCACTTTTAACTATTCCACCTAGAGGAAATACAGAATTTTTGAGTAAATCTTGTGTTAAATCATACAAAAAATAAGATTGATCTTTGCTTAAATCAATCGCACGTTTTAACTGATAGCGATCGCTTTCTGAATCGTAATCAATTTGTGCGTAATGTCCTGTGGCAATTTTGTCAATACCTAGTTTTTCGCGACCATAAGCCAACATCGGGCCGAATTTCACAGTTTTATTACATTGAGAACAAGGTAGTGGGGTAATTCCGCTACTATAACCTGTTACCAAATAATCAACAATATTTGCCTGAAATAAATCACGACTGTCCACAATATGATGTGGAATACCTAATTGTTCACAGATATAAGCAGCATCAACCATTCCCTCGGAACAACATTGACCTTTTCCCTTCACTAACCAAAGAGTTAAGCCTTCAACTTGATATCCTTGGTGATGTAATATTGCTGCTGCTGTGGAACTATCAACTCCACCAGAAAGACCAACTATAATTTTATTCATAGGACTTAATATTATTAAATCAAAACTACTGCTTAATATGTCTTTAACTCAATTTGCTCGCAGAAAGAAGGAATATGAGGTTGAGGATTGTGATTCTAACTTCATGTCATCCTCTTTCACTTGTTGGGGATTTCTGCCATTACTCCCTTTCCGTCACACTCCCGAAGAATTAAATCAGGAAAATTTCTTTTCTTCTGCCCCTCTTATTTATTGATTCCAACTAAAACTAATTATAGAAATTGTTTTCAAAGCACTTTTTTGCATCAAGATACATGATTGAATATGGTTTAGCTCAGAATAAACTAAGTTTAATCAATTTATCAAAATAATCATTTATTGGAAACAATGACTATTGCTAATAGACTTCTTTATTATTATACTACAAACAAATGAAAACCTCATTAGTGTCAATTATATTTGGAGGATATTTAGCCCTTAACTATCAGGTTATAGCATGGGGAAAAATTATCAAATATCAATCTTCAGCAAACAACCAAAGAGAAAATCATCAATCTTCAATCCCGACTAAACTATTATTAGCATCAACCGCATCAACTGCAATACCTTCAAAAATCAAACAAGAGCCAATCTTTAATCCTATAGAACCAACTCCATTTCAAGATTTACGATATGTTGTATATATTGACTCAGATAATTCATTACTGTTAGTAATTATTCGGCAACAGATTGAACCAAGAGCAGTACTACGAAATCTGGGAGGCCGCAGAGTAATTCAAGTAGGAAGCTTTTCTAAATTATTTTTTGCCTTAGATTTGTTAGACTATTTAGAAGAAAAAGGAATAAATGGCAGACTAGCAAGGCTTGAACCAGGAGAAGTATTTGGGGAGCCTGTAGCACCGGGAATTCTAGCAGCTAGTGTATATCCTCCAGTTCTACATCCAATTGCTTATGGACTGAATAATATAGAATCCTATTATGTTCTAATTCCTAGTAAGTCAAAAGATTTAGCCCTCATCACATATAAATTGCAATTATTGGGAGTACCTGAACAAGGTATCCTGGTGACAGAAATACCAGAAAATGTAGCTATAGGACCTTTTCAAGAGCGAGAAGCAGCAAGAAAGTGGCGACGCTATTTATTAGATTCAGGTTTTGTTAATGTAGTTATTTACTTTGGTCGTTAAAGTGTATGGTAGCCTCACCAACCGAGTGATTATTGTGTCTGTATATTTTAGTTCTTTTTCCTATAATATTGCTGTTTATGGTTGATAACAAGATCAAAATTCAAAACCGTATATTAGTTCATGAAATTCTAGGTTATGGCAACACAATTAAGAGACTGTTTGTAAAGAAAATATTAAGATTGGTAGAGTGTTTATTTCTGGTGGCCGGCGTCGGAGAACTAAAATTCTGGTAAGTCCGAGGAGATATTGACCCCTCACCCAGCCTACGCAAGAATTTAATCTGAGTTTGACAAAAAAATCCTAATACCAATTCTGTATGAAGTTGCATCTAATTTATCCCCTCTAACCCACTTTTTTTATCTCCCCTCCCCTCTAGGAAAGGGGAGAACTAGGAAAGGGGAGAACTAGAGGATGCTGCACTTTTTGTTTGATGAGAGGGAAGGAGGTAGTTAGTTAGACTATTCAGGAGAAACGGTATAAGGTAAGTTAATAGGAATGAACAATATCAAAAAAAATTTTATCGTTACTGCTGCACAAATGCGACAAATAGAAGAAAGGATGTTTATGGCTGGAATGCCAGTAGCAGCATTAATGGAAAAAGTCGCCTTACTCGTAACGAAAAAAATTCAAGATACTTTAAATCATCAAAATCATAACATTAATCAAATAGGTGTATTAGTCGGCCCTGGTCATAATGGCGGAGATGCTTTAGTAATAGCTAGGGAATTATATTTTCAAGGCTATAAAATAATAGTTTACTGCCCTATTTCAAAACTTAAAGAATTAACCAATACTCATAGTAAATATCTGCAATCTTTAGGAACAATTTTTGTGGATAATATTTCCCTGCTAAAAAATTGTGACTTGCTGATAGATGGTTTATTTGGATTTGGCTTAGAACGAGAAATTACTGGAGATTTAGCTCAAGTTGTCAATCAAATTAATAGCTGGAAAAAACAGATATTTAGTATTGACTTACCCTCTGGAATTCATACAGACACAGGAGAAGTTTTAGGAACAGCTATTTGTGCTACTCATACATTTTGTTTGGGTTTGTGGAAACAAGCATTTTTACAAGACCAAGCCCTAGAATATATTGGTATAGCTGAACTAATAGACTTTGATATTCCCCTAGCAGATATTACAGCAATATTAAGAGAACCTCCCAATATTGAGAGAATAACAAACACATCTGCTATGGCAAATTTGCCCCTACCTCGTCCACCAGCAACCTATAAATATAAGAATGGTAATTTATTATTAATCGCAGGTTCCCACCGTTATAGTGGTGCAGCAATTTTAACAGGATTAGGGGCTAGAGCAACAGGCGTAGGAATGTTATCAATTGCGGTGCCAGAATCAATTAAACCTATACTTAATAGTCATTTACCAGAAGCACTAATTATTGCTTGTCCCGAAACAGAAACAGGAGCAATAAAACAACTACCCACAGATTTAGATTTAAGTAAATTTGAAGCGATCGCCTGCGGGCCTGGCTTAACAACAGAACCTAGATCGATGCTCGAAACAGTATTATCTGTAAATTTTCCAGTAGTTCTAGATGCTGATGCTTTAAATATTTGTGAGAATTTAGAAAATAACTCTCTAGTAGTTAAGCGTCAGGCACCAACAATTATTACACCTCATCCAGGAGAATTTAAACGTTTATTTCCACACCTAGCCAATCAACTAAATAACCGAATATTAGCAGCCAAAAAAGCGACTGAAAATATTAACATTGTGTTAGTATTAAAAGGAGCAAAAACAATTATTGCCAGTCATCAAAGTATTAAGATTAATCCAGATAGTACCCCCGCATTAGCAAGAGGTGGTAGTGGGGATGTACTTACAGGTTTAGTAGGAGGTTTATTAGCGACTTCTGAATCAAAAATTCCACCAGTTGAGGTAGTCAAAACAGCAGTTTGGTGGCACGCACAAGCAGCAATATTAGCAGCAAAAAAACGAACTGAGTTAGGAGTAGACGCTTTTACCTTAACTCAATATCTAATTCCAGCGCTGAAAATATAATCAAATATTTACCCGGAGGAAAAAAGTCAATGGCAGGCACTATAGTTAATGCAGATTTTTGGTTTAATGAACAGATTACACCTTGGGATATTTATCAACATGGCATTGAGCGGATGCTTGTTGATCAAAAAACCAAGTATCAGGAGATGTATATTGTTGAAGGTATTTATGGTAAGGCTTTAATATTAGATGGCAAATGGCAGTCTTGCACAGAAGATGAATTTCTCTATCATGAAGGCTTGGTACATCCAGCGATGATTTTTCATGGCTCTCCTCGAAAAGTATTAGTGCTTGGAGGTGCAGAAGGAGCAACATTACGGGAAGTATTGCGCTGGAAAACTGTTGAACAAGTAGTGATGGTGGATATAGATGGGGAAGTCGTAGACGCTTGCAAACAGTATCTGCCAGAAATGCACCAAAATTCTTTTGATGACCCCCGTGTAGAATTAATCATTGATAATGCTCAGAATTTTGTCGAGTCTACTCGTGAAACTTGGGATGTAATTATTTCCGATCTGACTGATCCTATTGAACATGGTCCATCTTTTCCCTTGTTTACTCAGGAACACTATCAAAAAATTCGCCAAGCTTTGTCTACTGATGGGTGGTTTGCAGTACAAGCAGGCTCAGTTGCTCCCGCCGAGATACATCTTCATGTGCGTGTGGTTAAGACTTTGCAGACTGTATTTAGTTATGTTAATTC
>JAJEAQ010000066.1 GCA_022822685.1 Trichodesmium sp. jk18x7bins.61 | reverse complement strand
TTGTACTTGTATGTCAGTTGCACAGTAGTTTCGAGCTGTTTCTACATCTACAATTATAACATCTTTACCTAGTTTTTTCAAGGATAATGGTGACTAAAATGTGTATCCGCGCGTCATGACGCTGGCTATCATCCCGACGCTCCCCTATTGGGAGAGCGCTTCTCCTAGCGCCAGTGTGTTAAAATTTAAATGCACGAAAGCTTACTAAAGAGCTAATGAAGCTCTGGTAATGATTTGTGAAAAAAAGTAGAGGCTTTAAATTATGAGTGTACAACTCCAGTCAATTCCTCAATGTGGTATTGATCTAATTAAAAAATTCCAGGGATATATGGAAGAGCTTGCTGATGGTAGATCACAAGCCTATCCAGATCCTATTCACGGTTGGGAAGTTCCCTCTATTGGCTTTGGCACTACTAGATATCCTGATGGCAGCAAAGTCAAAAAAGGTGACATTATTACTCGTAATGAGGCAGAAAAGTATCTAACTTGGGAAATTGAAAAAGTTTGCCAACCTGCCTTAGAAAAAATCCCAACTTGGAAGAAAATGAATAGTAACCAGCAAGGAGCGCTTTACAGTTTTGCCTATAATCTGGGTGCTAATTTTTATGGTAGTAAAAACTTCCATTCAATCACTAAAGTTTGCAACAAAGTTTCCCGGTGGGAAGAAAAAAGTTGGGTAATGAAACAATTTAAGAAGTACCATAATTCTGGCTCTGCTGATAAAAAGGACTTACGCAGACGCAGGGCTGCTGAAGCTGAATTATTTTGTACTCCTATAGACAATAGACATCTCCAGAAATCAGGTCTGAACTCAAGCAGTACAATGGTTATAAATTCATCCTCCGAGATCCCTAGTCCCAGATTTCCTGACGAAAAAATTCTTGACTTTGTTAAGTATTTTGATTGGGATAATGGTAATCACATCAATAGTTTTCTAACACTTGCTTCTGCTCTGCCCTACGAGCTTTATAATGATAATGCAGAGTGGGTAAAAATTTATCGTACTCCAGATGGCTATGTACATCTAAATGCCACTTACTATTCTCAGCGTGATAACGACCGTGACCCTAGTGTGCGACTCGTTGGCTTAAAAGCTAGCCAAAGCTAAGTATAATAAGCCGTTCGTAGAAATTAAACAGACTTCTGTCTACGAATAACTCATAATACTTTGATGGTGAAATTCCATCCGCCCTGTTGTTGGGTTGACAGCATAGACCATACGGTAGCGACTGAACATCAATCCGTAAAGCTGGTCTAAAAGCAGTCAAAGCTTTAACTACCAAATAAGTGAGACTGCAAGCAAAGGCTGACAAGTGGACGAATAGGAAGGTAATTAAACTCTCGTTACAAGGAACCACCCAAAAGGTAGCTATTAGGGTGAATGGCTCTAAGCCAAAGGGTCGATGATTACATATATATTAGTGTATGTAATAACAACCATACTGAACCCTTCGGGAGAGTTTACCCCACTAACTCAGTCGCAATAAAGGTTTATGGGAACGAGGAAACCCCCCTAAGACACCTGAGTATATAGGTCGATAACTCAGGAAGCCATTCAAGGTCAATCTGCACAAAAGATGTAGGTATTAGAGGGAGTAGGATTGGGTAAAAAGCTTTTAAGCAGACGTACCCACTGTTAGACGTAATGTAGGGTAATGAATAGCCATGAACAAAGCTAACATACTAAAAAGAAAATTGGACTCTCCAAAAGAATTTTTAAGTATGGCATGGGATACATACGATTTTCTCGATCCTGTTTGCATCAATCCAAACGAGGTTGGGAAGGATATTAACACCGAAAAAGGTCGAAAAGTATGTGTTTAAGTGGCAAAAGTTAATCTACAGAGCATCCAGCCGTGGCGAAATCCGTAAAATGCGTCTAGACCAAAAACTTCTGACCAAAAGTTACAAAGCCGGCTGCTAGGGGTTAGAGGTGTGACACAAGATAACCAGGGTAAGAAAACCGCCCGGGGAGATGGGAGCAAAAACCTCAAACCCTTGTGAATACTGAACTTGGTATAAATGTTCAAATCACAGTTGGCAGTAGATCAATAAAACGTCAGAAAAATAAATGTACGCACTGCGGATTAACCTTTAGACTTAGGGACTTGATAGATGTTGACCACATTTTTCCTAAATCTCAAGGTGGTGATAATACTGCTCAGAACAAGCAAGTATTACACCGACATGGCCACGACTCGAAAACGGCTCAAGATATAAAAGCAGCAAGCCAGTAATGGTATCTCATTATGTTAAGAGTTGGATTTGAGCCTGTCGCCGACATGAAAAAGGATGTACCCATGCTCAGGGACGTTTAAGAGAGAAGCCGGATGAGGTGAAAGTCTCACGTCCGGTTTTGAAGACGAGTCGGGAAGGGTGACTTTCCTGGCTTAGTTTAACCGTACTTGTTTTTCTTCTTCTTGTGCGATGCTGTTGAATTATCTTCGCCCAGGAGTGATCTCCAATGATGATGATTACATTCAGGAAGTTTTCAAAAGAGGAGATACCACAGATGCTAGAGTTCAAATTGAAACTCTGGAACATTTTGGAGTT
>JAJEAQ010000181.1 GCA_022822685.1 Trichodesmium sp. jk18x7bins.61 | reverse complement strand
TCCCTACTCCCAACTCCTTAATTTTTGCTAGTTGAGAATAAAGATTGGAAATAAGATTAGCTGTAAAGCTTACTGCATATAAAATTCAGCAATTAAACTTCCATCGAACTCACGTTTTTTTTAATAATCCCACCCCCAATGAATTCCACACTTTGTCTACTCCTGTTTCTCTTTCAATCCCACGAGCTACTTTGGGGCATGTCCAAATTCCACCATCAGACAGTTTTTCTCTTAACTTTAAAGCTAGTTTTTGTGGTTGTTGTTCATTTAATAGAGGTTTTTTCCTCTTTTATTACCTCTGTTAAAACGAGTTCGATTTTTGATTCCCTTTTCATCTTCACTGTTGTACTTAATTACTATTCGTCTAGCATAGCTATAATTTAATCCCACTGCGATCGCACTATTTTTTATGGTCCACCCTAAAGATATTTTCCAGAGTAAGTTCCATCGTCTTGATTCCACAGGGATATGACTTTTTAGATACTTCTTCTTTAGTTGAAAACTACTCAAATAGGAAGCTAAATGGGCTTTTTTGGGCATGGAGTTTTTTCTGGTTACTTTTACTCTATTATAAAGCTCCTAGTAAAACCGGATTTAGTATGATAACGGGTTTTGTCCCAGTCAAGGCTAGGTGGGTAATAGAAAGAACGAACTCGAGTATGGAAAGATGTAAAAGCTTGGTCAAAAACTTTGTTTGCGAAGCATTCCGTAGGAAAAGAACCCGCTTAAAATGCAACAGCAAAAATCAATCTTTGTTTCCTCATGCTGATGCTTCAAAGATTAGCGATAATGCTACGCATCGCTACCGCGTTCGAACTCTGTGACGCTGCACGATAATCGCTGCCGATACCAAATGGGTTCTATATACTGCTTTCACAAAATTTCCTAAGGTATTTGCTTTGTTTGAGATTTCAAAGAATTGATAACTGCTTGAAACTCTTCGTAACTAACTAGAGCATCACCACTTGTATCTGCCACTTTCAACATCTTCTCAATTTGAACATTAGTAAAATGGGGAGCAATAGCACAGATATACGTTTGTAACTCATCCAAACTGATGTAGTTTGATCCATCTGTATCAATTTCTTTGAAGATTTGGCGGAGTTGCTCTTCTCTTCTGGTGCTGATGTAGTCTAACAAACTAATACGTTCAGCGATCGCCTGCCACAACTGATGGGGTTCTGTGTGCTTCAGGGCATCTGTTTCGTCATCCCTTGTCATGCCATATTCTTGGCGAAGTTCTTGAACTAAGTTGCGCTCTTTTGGAGACAAACTTTTCAAAAGGTCTTCTAAAATTTCACAGGATGTTTCCCCAGAAAATGCTTTCATCAAGTCGGCAACCCTGGTTTGTTCGGGGTGAATTTTCCAAGCATGTAAGATGGTTTCCAAAAGCGTTTCTCGATAACTCTCCAACCGCAAAGTGTTTTCTCGACTCCGAAACTTATTAGGCTCAAACAAGTCAGGATATTCCTGCCCTAGTTCTGTTAAGATAGTATCATGATCTTGATCGGAAATACTCAGTTCTTGTCGCATTTGCTTAAAGCTTTCCAGACTATTGGCAGGGTTAACATAACCCTCATCAATGGCATCGTGGAGCATTGCTTTGTAAGTTTCCAGACGTTTTTCTTGGGAGAAATCGGGCAAAATTTTAGCCAGAACATAGACTTCATCGGCACTAAGAACGTCAAGCGATCGCCCATCCAAAAACTTCGCAGTATCCAAATTTATCTTTTTGAGTTGCTTTCGCAACCGACTTGCAAGACTTTCCCGTTGATAAAGTGTGGGATGGCGTTGCCAAGTCTGAGCAAGCCACAAGCTACTACATACCCCGATTAAAACTGAAAAAAAAGCCGGCAAGGGTGCTGGCAACAACTGAATAAAACTTTGCCCTGCAAAAACAAAGAAAAAATTGAAAATGAAAAATGTACACAAAGTAAACATTCGGTGTCGAATGATTAGGGTATCACTAGATTGGTGATGGTGATGCTGATAGGCTTTGTAAAGCTTTTCCAAGGTACAACCAATAGCTATACCTCCAACGGTAAATGCAGCCAGCGTCATCGGCACAGCTACCAATTTAGGAATAGCAATGATCTGATTAAACAAATAAAATCCGGGGTTGAGGAGATTGGCGAGTTTATTTTCTTCGTGTGCCCAGACTCCCGATAGATAATAATCCCAGTTCCCCGCATAAAGGTAGTAATAGACAAAATACCCGACTACAATGCCAACATAGCCGTAGTAAAGCCATTGCTGCTGGGGGTTGCTTACCCCATCCCAATAGGAGCGTTCTGCATCAATATCGATGCAAGGGCTTTTACAGGCTACACAGGCACTAAGTTCTTTTCCTTCTTGACTCACCGTGCGACACATTGACTGGGTAATAGGTTTGCGATCGCTTTCGTGAGCCTTGCTATTGAGCAATCCCCTCGGTTCTGCATAAATCTTTTGTACAGGAGCCATAGGACAAATATACTGACACCAAGCCTTGCCCCCATAGAGGAAACCCATGGTTATTGCTGCAATAATGGTAGCTATTAAAAATAAACCCAGAGCCAACCGATTGGAGTTGATGAAAAGAATGCGGCTACACAACCCCACAAAGAAAAGACTAAATTGTAGGTAAAAGTGATTGCGATCCAGCCAGGATTTTTTGGAGACTTTAACCAATTCCTGGCGAACTAGGCCTGTTTTCGTGTCTGAGCGTTCGCGTTTACGTTCCCACCCCAAGGCACGAGGAATTTGTGAAATAAAGGATAGGGGGCAAATACGTCGCCAAAATTCGTGTCCTAACACTAGCAAAATGAAAATAGAAGCAGGCACTACAATACCCCAAAAAATAGAAGTGCCCATTGCATATGGCATCTCTTGAAGACATTCTCCTTGTACCTGAACGCAGTTTTCTATATTAAGTCTGAATGGACTTAGCACATTGGAAGGTTCTGTTAGCTGAATGGATAATGGATCGTAGAATAGTGAAATAATCAGGAGACACCAACCCAGTGTCAATCCCCATCGTACTCGGTGGATTTTGATTTCAGATAGATTACTTAACATAGCTAAAATTTTATTTCTGATTCCATTCACAATTTTGCCAACTTTTATCAAGTTAATGCAAGGGCTTTGAGCAAATTAAAAAGATATAATTGTGTTAATTATAGCGCTTCGCTCTGGCATATTTACAAATCAGGATTGAATATCCTTTGACTGAGCAGTTCCCATATTTCAATCTGTAACTATACCAGCGCGAAGCGCTATATGTCTTTTCCGTGTTCATTGTGTTTCACATTTTTTTAGATGAAATACCTTGCTCAATCTTGAATGGATCATTGGCAACGATCGCTTTCTCTACCTCATAAGATATCTCCCAAAATTGCCAAAGTTTTTCTATTACTTGAATTTAGCTTTTTAAGAATCTTCCTTACTTCTATCTGTATATTCACAATTTACCAGAGCGGTTTCTCTGAGTCACCTCAAAAGCGCATTTGCTAGCCTTGTAGCTGCTACAGTTCCTTCAAAATTCAAATCAGGATTTTGTAAACCCTTTCCCAGCATTTCCTTACCTATATCTGTAATAAAAACTAATACCTCTTTATTTTTTGTTTCAATTCTAATTGCCCCTGATTTTTCTAACTTCTCATATACTCCCTGATACTTACCTATTTTTTAACCCTATTTTTTCCTTTTAACTCTGTTAGTTAATTCACTTTTTTTGACTCCCATAACCGTTTCTCCTGATCCTCCTATATCTCATAAAGTAAGCAGCAAGCGAGTTTTATTTATATCCTGAACGCTTTCATCTCCCACACTTTCGTTATCATTAGCTGAATTAATCTCTGTTTGTGTTTCTGAACTCTGATATTCTGTTGACATATTCAGATTTCCTTATGTTTATATCTCTAAAATCACCAATAAACGCCATGCATGATTTTAGCACTAAATAACTACTCTACTTTGCCTACCTTATATGATTATTTGCTAGTGCATCAAGAAAGTGTGGGTATGATAAAATACGTTGTTGTCACCTATATTATCTGTTTATAATGAAACGTCCTCTATGTGGCCATCACCAAACCCATAAGCACGGAAAAACAAGTATTGGTAATCAACGATACCACTGTCGGTAATGCCTACAAACTTTTACTGAAACTTTTGATACTCTATATTATCGACGACAAATTAAACCTGAAA
>JAJEAQ010000329.1 GCA_022822685.1 Trichodesmium sp. jk18x7bins.61 | reverse complement strand
ACATAAATTAGATGTCAAACACAATCAAGGTCATTCACCAGACAATTAACCCACTGGTAACAAATCAACTGGAAGCAAGTCAGTCAGACTATTAAAAATCTCAGACCCATGATTTTTCGTGGCCAACAACATAATCAATTTAAACAATTAGGTAGACTCGAAAAACAGTAAACAAAAAGCCGTTCAAATCTATTGCTCAGTATGAGACAAATCACTCAAATCAACACACTCAAGGCAACAACAGGAATAGACAAAGAAAAAATCAACACACCGACACAGGGAGTGAAACCAACCCAGTGGTCAATAGGCCAAACACAACCCACAAAAGGAATATACATACCCAAAACCAACAATAAGAAACCTCCCCTAGGAATACCCACCATCAAGGATAGAATCCCACAAGCAATAGTCAAAAACATACGCCAAACCAGAATCGGAAACTGTGTTTGAACCAAACTCCTATAGCTTCCATCCAGGAACAAGTTGTCATGACGCCATAGAACAATGCTTCAATAGGGTGACACATGGGTTCTAGACGCCTAGCTCAAAGGATTCTTCAATTTTTAGCTAAAGCTACATGTTTTAGCTAAAACATGTAGCTTCAGGCTCAACCATTTCAAGAAACCATCCTCAACACAATTAACACTCCAAAAAAGGAACTAATTGAGGGATGGTTAAAAGCAGGATTTAGCCTCTTTCAGAGGAGTTTCCCTAATGACAAAGGGATATACAATCCCACAGAAACAGGTACTCCACAAGGTAGTGTGATGAGCAAATTATTAACAAATATAGGGCGGCACGGGTAGGAAAAACATATAAAAGAAAAAAACCCAAAGCCAGGCATCATCAGGTATGGGGATGATTTTATCATCACAGCCAAGGACAAGGAATCCTGGGAAGAGACAGTAATCCAAATCAAGCAATGGTGATCAGAAAGGGGACTCTCAATCAGTACTGAGAAGACAAAGATTGTTCATATCAATGACAGATTCAACTTTTTAGGGTTTAATCTTCGCCATGACAACAGTAAATTATTAATAAAACCTCAAAAAGAAAAAGTGTTAGCTTTCTGTAAAAAGATAGAATGATAAGTATCAGAAATGAAAGCTAGCACCCAAGAACAAGTCATTGGCAAACTAAACCCGCTTCTCAGAGGTTTTGCCAACTATTACAGAGGAGTAATTAGTAAAGAAACCTTCAACTATATCAGTCATAGAATATGGCAATACCTCTATAGTTGGGCGAAAAGACGGCATCCCTTTCATGTAGCTTTAGCTAAAACAGGGAGGCTCCCTGCTCAAGTCAAATTCCAATCAAGTCCAGACGACCCTTTACTCCATGAAGACTGGCTAAAACGCCTACACATTCAGGTCGCGCGACAGGCGAAACAAGGGAAAAACTACTGGGAAAAAGGTTCTAAATATGTTTCATGTAGCTTTAGTTAAAACTTGTCCCTTACCAAAACTGGAAATGCCTGATTTGTGGAGATAGCCGATTCAATTCCGAAGAAATAGAAACCCATCACATAGTACCTGTGAAGGAAGGAGGAACTGATGACAAGGAGAATCTGAGCCATATGCACAGAGGGTGTCATATTCATGTAGCTTTAGCTAAAGCTACATCAGAAAGCTCCGACTCTTGTCGCCTACAGGTACATTCAAAAACCCAGAATTGTTGAGCTGTTCGTAAGGCTTGAGCCCTGTGATGGGAAACTGTCACCCACGGTTCAAAGGGGAGGGAACAGGAGTAATCCTGATTGAGCCTGTCGCGCGACCTGAAAGCTCCGACTGGGGTCGGCCACCTGACCCGATGGGGTTCAATTCCTCCATCTTCCTGTTTCCACCAGAGGCCAAAAAGTGAGGCACCGTGCTGATAACACGGCAACAGGAGGGGCAGTACTTTCCTGGTGGATGTTTGGGGGAATTGTCTAAAAGGTAAGACACCGTTGAAAAGTTATAAAACGGCTCCTAAAAGGACAACTGGGTTTGCTGAGTCAGGTAAAAATTTGCTTTCGGCTGTCGCCCACATGTTCATGTCGGCGACAGCCGGAATCGCGATGTTCCCTGAAAACGCAAACGGGCAACAGGTTGCGGATGCACTGAAAGGAATTTCGGCTGTCGGCGACAGCCGAAAAATGCTCTGAAATGAGGGAAGTTCCCATCTACTTCATGGCAGTAAGGAAGCACATTTCCTATCCATGTGGGCGACAGGCTCCATCTTATAATTGTATCATTTTTTTTCAGACAAAATTGAATCAGATAATTTGTTAGATTTATTCTGTTAATTTTAACGCATCCATCGCCGCTTTAATTAAATTAAAAAAATGAGCCTCACAAACATTAACTTGTTTAGCATCATTACGAGTTTTACCTAACAAACCTATTTTTTGTCCCTTTTGAATTGCTAAAACTTCGCCACGATAATTTCTAATTCTTAACTCTTGTACATCTTCCAATTGAGAAATACTACAGGTGTATGGGCAACCATTGTAATAAAATTCTGCTTTTTTAGGCAAGGCGGGTTGATCATTATAAACTGACCCAATGTTAGGCATTACGTACGTATTCATGTCGGCGTGATGGTTCAACGGCAAACGTAATCCAACTAATTCTAACTCAATACTACTTTTACCATTCCAATTATTTTCTCGCAATTTATAAGCAATATCTAAAACGGTCGGAAAAGGAAAATATGAAGCATAACGCCAAGCGATTGCTTTCGCATACGGATGTTCTATCGCTCCCATTATTTCTCCTTGAATTAAAGTTAATTTAATATGTCTTTTCCCCACAATTCTTTGTTCGGAAACTCGTACATTCCTTGTCCAAAAAACAGGAGGTTTATTTTCCATTCCGCAAGGATGAAGTAAGTCTATTTGACGATATAAATCAAAATTAATATCCTGAAAATCTGCTTGAGCATCAATATTAACTAAAGGTTTCAGGTGTTTAATTTCTAAACATTGATGAGCAAATTCACTTAAACGAGAGCTAAATTTATCTAAATTTTGTGCAGACAAAGAAAAACCACCTGCTGCTTGATGACCACCATATTTTTCTAACAAATCATCACAAAATTGCAGGGCTTCAAAAACATTAAATTCAGGAATTCCCCGTGCCGAGCCACGAATTATGTTGTGCTTGTCTTCTTCATAAGTTCCAATAAACACAGGCATCCCATAACGCTCCACCAATCGGGAAGCAACAATACCGATAACGCCATGATGCCATCCTGATTGCACAACCACTAATACGCGTTTCTGCTGTAAAATTATCTGATTTGACTCGCACCAAGCGATCGCCTCCTGCTCGATTTCTTCACATAACTGTTGTCGCTTTTGATTAATTTCTTTACATTGCATTGCCCTTTCTAAAGCTATTCCCATATCATTAGTCGTCAAAAGTTCAATCACAATTTGCGGCGAGCCGATACGCCCTACTGCATTAATTATCGGGCCGAGGCGAAAGCCTATATCGTCAGGTTTAAGGGATTTTTGACGGTTTGTTTTGAGCCTGTCGCCGACATGTTGTAAATTTTCTTGTTCTCTGGCTCTGCAACCAGCTACTTGAATTAATGCTTGGACTCCTTTTAATTGAGAGTGAGGTAAAAGTTGCAAGCCTCGTTTTACCCACCGACGGTTTACTCCAGTTAAGGGCACTAGGTCAGCAATTGTACCAAGGGTAAATAATTCTAACAGTGACTTCGTTAAACCTTGAGTTTTCCCTTTTTTGGCCGAAAAACGTTGGGCTAGAGAAAGTGCTAAAATATAGGCAACTCCCACTCCAGCTACATCACGATAGGGAGAAGTTTCTGAAATGAGTTTGGGGTTGAGGATAGCATTAGCAGGCGGTAAGTTAGTCGGAATATCGTGATGGTCTGTGATAATAACATTTATACCAAGTTCTCGCGCTCTCCTAATGGGAGCATGAGCTGCAATACCATTATCTACCGTGAGGATGAGGCTGACTCCTTCTTGGTAGAATTCTTCGACGATGCGTTGATTGATACCATAACCTTCTTGCATACGACTGGGGATAGCATAGTCAACTTTTGCTCCTAAGTGTTGGAGCGTTCGCAACAATAAAGCAGTGCTAGTCATTCCATCTGCATCATAATCACCACAGATAGCAATTTTTTGTTTTTGGGAAATTGTAGCTTCTAATAGATTTAGGCTGATAGTTAAGTCAGGAAATTCCTCTAATGGTAAAGGTAATGTCATTGACTCAGGATCTAAAAATGCTTGTGCTTTTTCTATAGTAGAGAGATTGCGGTTAATCAGTGTCTGAGCTATGAGGGGAGATATATTAAAAGTTTTAGCTAGTTGTTTAGTTTTTTCTGGTTCCTCTGGATATATTAGCCACCTTTGGTTAGGTAGCTTTTTTCGGCTGTCGTCGAAACATGTTTCATGTCGGCGACAGCCGAAATGTTGTCTTGCTTGGGAGTGAAATTTGTTTTCCATCGTATTATCAGGCAACGGCCTTCTAACGAACTAGTAGTATGTCTACTTAAACCTTCTATTATTACATCTCTTACACAAAGATATTATATAGCAACCGCCAAGAGGGTTTTAGCTACGCTACATGAAATAGGACGCTAATCGCCAGACATACTCAATGGCATCTCGTCAGCAATCAAAATTTTCTAGATATTAACTAGAGGGTAGGGCCATTATTAGGCGAGATCTCTATCTATAAAATACTATTTCTATTCTATGTCCTAACTGCTCTGGCGACTGCTATATATAGTCAGTTATATTATGTTCGATAAAACACTATAGGTAATTAAGCGAACATAATATTAAAACTATAGTGCAATAGTACATACACTGTTTATAACTAAAAAATGTAATATACGAATTATTTGTATTTGTAGCGACCAGGAATAAGAAAGCTTCAGTAAAGCAATAAGGAACAATTTCGGCCTGTATTAATTGCAACTAGATTTCTGTTTCAGCCAGAATTATTCTGCAACTGAGCCTGGGTTATTTGCAACTAGCCAGCAATAACTTTCTTTGATCCAGGATTATTTGCAACTAGGCTTAAAACTAGAGAAGCCGAAATTTAGTGCCTACTTGCAGTTCTTAGTCTAAAAAATTTAAAGCTTTAAAATCTTGAAAAAATGCCATACATAGGTTTTAGGCTTCTA
>JAJEAQ010000049.1 GCA_022822685.1 Trichodesmium sp. jk18x7bins.61 | reverse complement strand
TTAAAGTTTTGCCCCTAGCCAATCATATTTCAATAAGCTAGCTTTATTGAAAATAGGCTCTGGGGCTTTAGGGATTCCCGTTTCATGTGCGTAGCAAAGCGCGCCGGGAAGGAATCCCTTACTAATCCCTCACTTATTCCCATTAATTTTTGTTAATTGAGAATAAACATAGGTAGTAATATCCGCTGTAAAGCTTACTGCATATAAAGTTCAGCAATTAAACTTCCATCGAACTCACGTTTACTTATGACTTGTTAGATTATTTTTGTCTCTAACTTATTGTGTTCCTGATGTCTTTAAAGGAAAAAATATATCAACCCCTCCCCAGTCACTTCTTATTTTTTTTAACGATAATTTGTAAATTGTAATGGTACAGGAAAATCTTCAGACTTCAATCTTTGAATTACTTTTTGTAAATCATCCTTAGACTTAGCAGATATCCTGACAGATTCACCTTGAATAGATGCCTGTACTTTTTTGAATTCATCTTTCATCAACTTAGTAATTTTTTTAGCCATTTCTTGACTAATTCCTTTCTGTAGTTTAACTTCCTGTCTAACTCGATTGCCACTAGCAGACTCCACTTTACCAAAATCAAATATCTTTAATGATAAATTTCTTTTAGCTGCTTTAGTTTGTAAAACAGTATGAACTGCATCTAAAGCAAATTGACTATTGGTATTAATCGTAATTGTATCTTCTCCTAATTCTAATGTAGTATTAGAATCTTTCAAGTCATAGCGAGCTTTAATTTCCCGATATGCTTGGTCTATAGCATTAACCAATTCTTGTCTATCAAAGTCGCTGACTATATCAAATGATGATGTAGCTGCCATAATTCTTTTATATACTATTAATTATAGTTTTACCTAATTTAAATATTAATATTGGAGCCGGCCTTGAAAATCATCAAGCTGACCAAACTCCAATTCAAATCAACTAAAAATTATTAACACTCACTAGACTCAGAGTATATAAAATAATTGCACCAAAGGAACTAATAGCAAACATTAGCATTCGCCCGATAGGCACATCCAAAATATAAAAAATGGAGTAAAAAAATCGCCCAATCACAAAAGCAATCGCTCCTCCTACTGCCAACATAGAATCTTGTTGTGTTAGATATGCTATCAAAAAAGCTGATGCAGAGACTATAAAAATTTCCAAAGCATTTTGATGTGCCCAATATGCTCTCTTAGCATAATCAAGCAACTTTTCAAACATAGTGCGAGGGGCAGCAAAATCATAGCCTATTTTAAAACGATTGTAGGATACTACGAGATAAGGAATATAGACTAATACAACCCCTATGACTATACAATCAAGTAAAATCGATGATGCTGGTAACTACCAAAAATACATTTTTCCCTCATTAATCAAAATAGAATAGAGTCACTATTTTACGTTGCTCTTCTGCATCTTGACAACTCTTTAACAGAGTATGACTTTCATGAAACGCAAAACAGATTAGCTGTTGACACCGAGAAACAATTTTCTGGTTGCAGATAGAACTTGCTTCAGCTAAGGATAATTCATCATGTTTAGGATTTTCCACCAAATGAATTACCTTCTCTAACTGTTTACGAGATTCCCTGGGTTGCCTTTCTAAACTTTGAGGTAAAATAACAGTGACTAGATTAGGGTCAGCTCTCATTGCTCCCTGAATTACAGCTGAATTAGTACCTGTTGCACCTGATGTAATTATATGATTTGATCCTAAAACCAAGGCATAACTTAACAACTCAATTAATCTCTGATGAGTTATAGGAACATGGCGAGAACCCAAAACTGCTATTCTCTTAGAACCTGTTTGTTGGATTGTTAAAAGTTCCTCTAAAAAATCATCTACCTTGGGTATATCAATTGATTGACTCAAAGATTTTATCTACTGTAATAAAACTGCCTCAAGGATTATAACAATAAAATCTGTTTTTGTACATATTAAAGATGTAGGAAAAGTAACAATTGATTGTTAGAAATAAATTGCGACAAAACCCAACATGGGCAAAAGTCTTTGGTCAACTAGGTAAAGAATTTCCACCTACTCCTAGGTGAAAATGATTAAACAAGCGTTTAAAATCAAAGTATTGTGCCATAAGTTTTTTGACACATTCTACTTTAAAAGGTTCGTGCGGACGGACACTACCAAAGGTTCTATCAATAATTTCCACTGTAGATAGGGTATCATAGTCCACTGATAATACAGGTACTTCTACATCTTCCCCACGGCGGAGAACTAACTCATCAGGGGGCAGTTGCCCAGTTAAAATCAGACAATGGCTAGATGTTTCTAAAGCTGCTAGCTGAATATCTGTGCGATCGCCTCCCGTAACCTGCCATGTTTGTCGCCTTACGGAAATATTCAATAGCTGCAATAACATTCATTGCACCAATTGTCAAGCTTTCTACCATTAAATCCAAACGGTCAGAGCGACAAAGTACTTGGGCATTTAATTGTTTAACTAATTCTGCAACTGTGACACTGCGTAAGAGACTACTCCTAGGCAATACTCCTAATACAGGAATTTTCCTAGCTTCGAGAAAAGGTTTGACTAAAGTAGTTACCATTTCCTGTGATGCTGGTGGAACATCATTAATAACCACATCCAGAAGAGAATTACCTAAATTTTTTTTAGCTTAAAATAAAGAGTCTACATAATAATCTGAGTAGGGGCGAGTTACCAAAATTACTGCAGCATTAAAAATTTCTGCAACTTGTACCAGTGATAATTCAAATAGACGACCTTCATCTAAAGTACTCAGCCCTTCTAATATAACTAAATCCTCTCCCTCTATCTGTAGATACTGGGCTAGATATTTTTGATAATCAGGTCGCGCTTTTCTAGTAATCGCTTCTCGATGTTACTTTCATCCAGCATTAACAGAGTTTGCCGAATATCATGATCCGAAAGCTTCATAGCTTGACTGATGAAACTGACATCAGCATCTGTAGGGTTAGATACCCGACTTGTATAGTTTCCCAAAGGTTGGGCATAGGAAAAATTTATCCCATTTGCTTGTAGCTCATGTGCTACTCCTAAAATAACCGTAGACTTACCACTATAAGCTTCAGTCGATCCAATTAGCAAATAATTGGCAGATTTTGGCACACCCTCACTCCTGAAATTAATAAATTTGTTTGAATAATTTGGATATTTTAGATTAACCGTTGTCAATTTGTTTCAAAGCGGAGCAGCTTACTGTAGAAATTCTTAGGAAAATCTATATTACGAGTACGATGATAATTGAGCAAGACATCGATTAAAAAATCAACGAATTCATAAGTGGCCATCATTACTTCATAACTGAGTTCTTGATTACCATCAAACTGCATTCGGCAACGAGTTATATCTGCTGGTAATATGGAAACATTCCAAGTAACAACAAAAGGAATACTATCCCCTCCTTCAATATTTCTTGCTCCTTCTAAATTTTTTTGTTTGTAAAGACTAATAGCATGACCCAGATATTTACGTCTCTTATCTGGGTAATATGGAGTGTAAACAGCTATTTCTCCTTTTTCAGCAGGCTTTAATTGATTAATTGACATCCTCTACTTTCCTGAATCAACTTCCCCCGCTCCGATTCCCATTCGTGTCTGCGGCACCAATCTACACGGAGGAGAGGAATTGTGGGTGTTTAATTTTGTATTGTCACAAGAATCATGGAGATTATCGTTTCGTGTCAAGTTTTAGTCCCTTACCGCCAATGCTGCAAAGATTTCCTCTGGAGAAAGCACATAAATCAGCAGGTTTAAAAATAGATCGAGCGAGAAGCCTGAAACACTCCTTAAGTGGAATAGGCTTCTCGCCTGCATACTATGCAAAACTAAGAAAGCGGTAGAATTGCTTCGGCAAAGTCAACTTTTATCAGCTCTACCGGAACCTCGCAGTGGGGTCATTGACTAAGTATTCATCACAGCTAGCGTGATTTTATATTTGGATTGCTAGGCACTTTATAGACAATCCCCAAGCTGTTTTCGGCATCTCACCATGCAGAAACCCTTCGGCACATGAAAGCCTGGCTATTGTACAGCTTACTAAAAGGAATTATATCACGATTCCATGTCACGAAATTACTTGACTAATTAGTCAAGTATACATATATTGTTGTGTTATAGTGTGACTCTACCATATATAGCGTATTGCTGTAATTTATGTATTGAACTCCTGACTACTGACCAAAGGCAGAAGGTAAGGATATCTCAAGGGTTTTTCTGGATCCTTTTCCCCTTGTAAATAGAAGCCCCATCCTTTAAGACGGAAAGGGTTTGCTAGGAGTTCAAGCTCCTGACCGAAAAACTGGGTCTCAAGCCTCCCCCTGAAGCGGGGGACTTTTCAGGTTGATTTAATACCCCGCCGGGGCGGGCGGGGTTTACCTCGCGGGCAGGGTTTTAATAAATATACTACAATCTTGTTAGTTGAGAACATCAATAATGAAAGCTAGATCTGGTGCTCGAATTTATCCCACAACCTCGC
>JAJEAQ010000410.1 GCA_022822685.1 Trichodesmium sp. jk18x7bins.61 | reverse complement strand
ACCATTGCCATTGCTTTTCATGGGTCTGGATTTCGGACTTTCAAGGAATTCTACACCTTCTGCGTACTATCCCATTGACCTCAGGCTTTCCCAAATTTAGTCAGTTATACGCGCTTTGTTGAATTGATGCCTTGGTGTTTGATGTTGTTGTGTTGTTTTCTGCACAGCCGAAAAGAGAAAATTACTGGTATTTCATTCATTGATTCGACTCCTTTAGAAGTAGAAGTTTGTCATCCTTGCCGTGCCCATGGCCACAAAGTGTTTAAGGGCTTGGTTGCTTGGGGTAAGAATTCTGTAGGCTGGCACTTTGGCTTTAAGCTGCATTTAATTCAAACCCCGCCGGGGTTTTATTTAATGAGAATGGAGAACTCTTAGCTTTCAAACTCACTCCTGCCAATACTGATGACCGGAAACCTGTCAAAAGTTTGGACAGTTGTTTGGCGTGAGCGGTTACATTTCTCACTCATTTGTTTGAACAGTTGTATCAACAAAGTCTCAAGCTAGTTACTAAGTCTAAACGGAACATGAAAAACCGTTTAGTCAAGATGATGGAGAAAATTTTGTTACGTAAACGGGCATTGATTGAGTCTGTCAATGAGCAACTCAAGAATATTTGTCAGATTCAACAGTCTCGTCATCGTAGCATTTTTAATTTTCTGGTCAACCTGTTGGCAGGGCTAGTAGCCTACACCTATAGCCCCAAAAAACCAACTCTAGATTTGGAGTTAAAAGGACTGTCGGCTCTTCCCCCTGCTCTGTTTTAGCTTCGTCGAACTGATGTTAATTATCGGTTTTTGGGAGACTTTAAATTTTCGGAGAGAATTATTATAAGTTTTTAGTCGCTCATCAAGAATTTTTGACCAGTCAATATTTTTGATATTAGTTAATTTTTTCTGCCTTAAAAATTCTCAAACTTCTGACTGACAACTTTCAACCTTAAAAGTAGCTACTGGTTGACTATTTTCAATGATTTGATTCCAGAAGAGATAAGAGGCGATCGCTTGCTCCAAATTATCAACATAAATTTTTTCTATATTAATTCCCAGATGTTGCTCCACATTTTTATAGATATAACGACTGGCTTGCTTTTCGATACCACGAGCATAAGTTTCATCAATCTGCATCAAAATACTGGGAATTGCATTCTGAGGATTTCTGACATAATGCACAACATATTCAAAGTCAAAATCAAACCGAGATCACCCTGGTTGTTTTGGAATACCCCATAGTGAATATTTAGAAAAAACAGCAAAAAACCAACAACTCATGCCATCTTTCCCATCTCTTTCATGGCCAATTTGTAAATTACATCTTTGAAAAAGTTGACTCATATATCCAGAGCCACATCTAGGATGTCCTACTACTAATAATTTCCTCTTCTTAATCAAATCAGCTTAAATTACCCATAAAAAAGTTTTTTGTTTGTAATTGCGATGCGGCGCAAAAGATACATTTGGCCGAATTAAGTCAACTACAAACCTGATTATAAGTTCTTTACTAGATATGATACTAAATCAGGTTTAGCTAGTTAGTATCAGGACTTACGCAACAGCACTATTTACAGTGGTAATGTTCCTGATATTGACCAATTTATACTCTATATGTAAATGGGTAGGCGTTGCTGAAATGTAATGTGAGGTAGCTGAAGGTAAAATCGGAAAATTCGTTGATAGTTAATCTAAAAAATCATTACCATTCAGCAACGCCCAAAAATATAGTGGGGGACTAAAACCTTTTTCTCATCTACTTTTGCATGAGTGCCTCTTCCCTCTTGCCTATCCGGAGGGGAGTTGATTGCAATAGCTGAGGTCAAAGTCACTTTAGCCTGTTCATGCAACAAAGCCCATACAAATCCCAATTAAATAATAGGAGAAAAAAATATACAGTCTGCAAGTATCGAAAAAAACAGTACCAACTCATTTCTCAAAGCCAAAAAGTCAGAAAATCTCCCATTGTCAGAGTTATAGTTCCTTATCTTCAGTTATACAAAGAATACAACTTCAGCTAAACAGTCTGAGTAGGAAAGAGTGGTAACAGCTAGACAGTACGATCTGCACAAGGACAAAACAGGAAATTTTGGCAGCCCCAAAAATTCCAAGGGTGCCAGAATTCAGAAGCATATCCACTCAGCTCTGGGGAAATTCGCGACAGGTAGACGATCCCATACAGAAAGGTAACAAAGTTCATCTCTGAGGTGGTGCAGCACAACATTGAAAAAACTTCAGAAACAAACGGATTGCAAGCTGGGATTGATGATACTCCCTGGGAGAAAGAAGCAGATGTAATGGGTGCAAAGGCTTTGCAGATGAAACTTAAAAAGGTAAATCGGCCAGACAATATTTCAAAGACTGTTCAGCGTGCGCCAACCAAAAAACAAGAGAAGGATATCAAAAAGACTCGGGCTTTAGCCCAAAAGCTGATTCCAAATTATAGTCCTATTCGGGTTTCTAAAGCAAACAAATCAGAAAAAATATTATCGAAAACGACAGAAAAGGCTATAAAGGAGTATTTCCACTCCAAGCCTGAAACAGGAGAACTTCACAATCTTTCACTGGAGGAATACGAACAATTGCGAATCGATCGCAGTTATCCGATCTGGCATACACTGGTGAAATTCCAGAACTTATGTTGCCAAACAACTATAGGCGGATCACATTGGAAGAACTGCCGGACGTTTTAAAAAGCCATTACAATCCAACAACAGGTATATTACATTACAGTAGCGGTCTGAAGGCGTTGATCGTCAAAAGACCATGGAGTGTGACGATTGCTTTTGCCGGCACGGAATTTGGACTCAAGAGTAAAACAGGACGAACAGGTACTATCAAAACAAACCTATACCAGCGGTTTGGTTGGTATACGCCTATGTATCAAGAAGCCGCAGGTGTTGTGAAGGCGCTATATCAACATCTGCCTTCAGGGGTGGCGCTACGAGTAACAGGCCACTCGTTGGGAGGTGGATTGACGCAGTTTACTACTGCTGCAAATGTTAGAATACATCACATGTCTACCAGAAGACAGAAGCCTATCACTATTACTGCCTTTAATTCAGCAGGTTGATCGGACTCAACGCTAGGTGGGTTGACAGACCAGAAGATCGCCAGGAGCCAGGAACTCATTTCTCATGTACGAATAAAGGGAGATCCGGTATCGACTGGAGACCACGATTCGATCAAGGGTAAGTTAATCGGCAAAGTCGTGCGTGACTTTGCCGAATCCTCGTAGGGGTAACCAGATACTTTCTCTGAGCGCTCATGGCATTAGTACCGTGAGAGAAGCACTAGAGAAGCCATTGGAGGAGTTGCGGGAGCTTGATATTCAAGCTCAAGAGAGTTATGGGAGCTATATCCTAAGATTTTTCCTCAGATTCCGCCTTTGGTAGCAGGTGCAGGTGGGCTAATGTTAATATCAAATCTGGTAGCATGCCTTAAACTGCTTGAATACCGCATTTCCCCTCCTCTTGAAATTATTGTAACAGGCCAATTTTTAAGGTTATACTAACTGGCGATCACGATTGTAGTATAACCTTTTTAAAAGATACCAAATGGGTTCTATAACAGAAAAAAAGGCGAAAACCCTGACTCTGTAAAGCTTATAGCTATTTGGGAGCAAAAAGCTTGAAATGATTGCTCGGTCTAGGTTTGAGCGATTTTGTTCATCTATTTAGCGACAACTCTAACAGGAACTAGGTCAATACTACATATATAGAGCTAGGGAACTTAGGCGATCGCGATCATATCATCTTCGGTATTTGCTCACCCTACCAGCGCGTCTAGCTTAATTTTGTGGGTAAAGTAAATGTTTGCTACAAATATGATTTAAGGTGGGCAAATATTGAGCTATTGATATTAATGGTAAATCTCCATGATATTTGCCCACCCTACTATTTTTTTCCGATCGCAAAGTAAAAATCATCAATAAGATTGACTTTTTAACCAATCATACCATTCATTTAAACCTGAGCCACTTATAGCAGAAACCTGAAAAATCTTAATATGAGGATTTACCTGCTTCACATAGTCAATACAGCGATTCACATCAAACTGTACATAAGGTAATAAATCAATTTTCGTCAGAATCATCACTTCACTTTCCCGAAACATATAGGGATATTTAATTGGTTTATCTTCCCCTTCCTTAACTGATAGAATTGCTACCTTGTAATTTTCACCCAAATCAAACAATGCGGGGCAAACCAAATTCCCTACATTTTCAATCATCAAAACTGAATTTAATTGTGGGTTTAATCCTGTATAACCTTTTTTTACCATTGCAGCTTCCTGGTGACAGCCCTTCCCAGTATTAATCTACACCACATTACAACCAGTCTGACGAATTTTTTCGGCATCATTAATAGTTTCTTGAGCACCTTCAATAACGCTAAATGCTAACTCAGATTTTAAATCATTAATTGTGCGAGCTAATAAAGTAGTTTTGCCTGCGCCAGGAGAACTCACTAAATTTAAAGCTAAAATATTTCTACCTTTGAACCAGCCCCGGTTTTGAGCAGCTATCAGGTCATTTTTCTGTAAAATTTCTTGCTCTAGAGTAATAGTAGTGCCATGCATTTGAGCATGAACTTCTGCTGTCTGGGAATGATGATATTCGTGGGGAGAGGTAGGGTGTTTGTTAGTATAAATATGAGGATGAGTGTGAGTTATAACAGTACCATCTGGAAGAGTATGAGTATGGGAATGATGGTTATTTATTGTTTTTTTTCCCTGTTTGAATGTTTGTAATAGCGCTTTTTCCATTACCGTCACAACCACAAGTTACACACATTTTTCTTCAACCTCCATTTCTTTAATTTTGAGTTCTTTAACAGGCTAAGGAACTTCATCTTTCACTTTTGACAATTAGTTAAGCTTTTCTGAAGTTATATCATGTTCGGATAATTACAACAGATTCCAGGTTTATGAAGTACAGTTACAAAAGCTTTTTAAATAGTTTTTGAAGTATTGAAGTAAGATTTCATTTTTGTTACGCTTGTCTATTAAAATCAGTGTACCACATTTACATGGAATACGCTGTAGTTATAAAAAACTTCGATCCCTACAACCTCTAGTTCCCCCCCTCAAACAAAAAGCGAAGCATCTTCTGGCTGCCCCCAGGGGGGCTAGGGGGGGATAGAAAAGGGGGCTAGGGG
>JAJEAQ010000561.1 GCA_022822685.1 Trichodesmium sp. jk18x7bins.61 | reverse complement strand
AGTCGCGCGTTGCCGATTATTCATGTAGCTTTAGCTAAAACTGCGTCATCCAGTGAACAGCCAAATTATCCCTGAGAGGCTGTAACCAAAAGGTAAGGAGGTGATATTGGTGCTTAAGTATCATCAATATGGCTCAACATGTAGCTTTAGCTAAAACATGTATTTCCTAAAAAGGAAAAGCAGACTTCTTCTCTCACTCATACGAAGGACGCTCAGACAAAGAAAACTTAACTGAGATGCAAGTTAGATATCAGAAATGATCATGGTCATCAAAGGACAATCGAATGGAGTAATCCAGGAAAATTGTTAAGAATCTGAGTCAAAGCATCTTTATGGCCCAAAAGGCAGGAAGTGAGGCCTGAGCCGTATGATGGGAAACTGTCACGTTCCGTTCAAAGGGGAGGGGAAAGAAGTGATTCTCGTTGAGCCACCTCGCCACATGTTTTAGCTAAAGCCACATGTTTCATGGAGCCACGAAACATGTAGCTTTAGCTAAAACATGTAGCTTTAGCTAAAGCTACATGAAAGCTCCGACCAGGGTCGGCCACCTGACCCGCCAATTCTATCTATCTGGATGTCAGTTGCCAAGGCAATACTGCGGTATAAGTAAGTTGAAAAATAGATCGTTCAGGGTGAAACACCTGGTAGTTTTTGAGTATGCTTCTAGCCTGGGTATCACGCAGTTGGGAGAAAGCGCTAGACAAATGCAAGCGCAAAGCCAACTTGTATTTAGAGACTGTTTGTAGTTAAACTTTTGTGTAGGTTCCGCCGTAACCCACCAAAATTAAGCAGTATAGCTATCTTAATATTTACTTTATAAACAGTCTCTTACAAACCTCATTCGTCTACATAGTGGAGTCATTGACATTGTAAATTACCCCTCTTTCAAAAATGACTGAGTTAGAAATTTTAACCAATAGAATAGCCGTGTTTATTAATAAAATCCAAAAGGATTGTTTGATGAATTTCACTTAACGATCGCTCCATGGCTGCATTTTGAGAATAAGCCTTACCAGCTTGAATTTCTGCTGTGGTTAACAACCCCATATCCCAACCTTCTCCCAAGATTAAATCTTTTAACTCTACAGTCAATGGAGCATGAAATACATGACGAATCACCTGAACATTAGAGTAAATACCAAACTTGGAAAATATCGCTACTTCAGGTAGATTATTGTTCATTATTTTTGAGATTTTGATGATCTATTCGTTCTAATTCTTCTACATAAAAATCTCCCACATCCTGATTGCCAAATTGTGGAACTACAATGCTTTGATAACGTATTTTTCCTTTTATTGTTATTTCTGCTCCTATTTTTGGTAATTCTGTTGTTGTCAATATCCAAATACTACCTGTATTATCTGTTAGTTCATAAGCACCTGTTTCTAGAAATGGAGCACGGCTTTCTACAGTTCCTTTTAAATAGACTTGATTATCAATTTTATTTTCTGTTTGGATTTTCCTCACCTTACTCACATTGAGATTTAATTTTAGAGCTGTTTCTGTGATTTGACCGCAACTTATTAATCCTGTCACTAACAGCATAATCGTAATAATTCTGAACTTATCAAACAATTGGTTATAGCAGGAAAACGCAATAAGTATAAAATTAGACATAAACCGCTTCAAATAAAAACAATCGGGAGTGTTCGCCTCCTTGCTTTAGCCACCGGATAAAAATGACCCTCAGTTAAAATTAGCAAGAGGCTTTAAATCTCCCGTTCTCCTCTCCATTCTCTTTTGCTAATTTGTTTATCTGTTGGGTGGCGCTAGTACTTCACCCAACCTACTAGCACTAATCAGTTTACGAAATTAAGATTTGGGGATTTTATTTACCCATCATTTCAGCCTAGACACCCTACTACTAGCACCTCTAGCTTAATTTTGTGGGTAAAGTAATTGCTAATCAGCTTACGAAATTAAGATTTGGGGATTTTATTTACCCATCATTTTAGCCTAGACGCGCTACTACAGTTTGACATCTAAGCGCAGGGCTGTTGCCTCCCGGGGGAGGAACTTCGCTTTCATTCTAAAAAATTTTCATCGGTATGAACTTTATGCAGTGCAATGTTCAGCCAATATTTTCTGATCATTAATAAATTATTAGGAAAAAATTTGGCATTCGTCAGTAGCAAAGGCTTTGAACAAATGAAGGTTGAAAATTTTCATCGATAATGAAGGCGAAGCGACTCCCCTGGAGGCAACAGCCCTGGACATCTAAGTGGGGTTGAAATACCCAGGATTCTTTGGTTAGCCCAACGCAAATAGGACGGGGCACCTACTGTGGGGAAGTAAATTCCCCACGCAGCCCCTCATAAATCAGTTGTAATATACCCTTTGAACTGATGCAGATCCTAGATTAACTTAACAGCTCGCAAGCCAAACATCAGAACTGTAGCTACGCCTAAAGCAGCAAAAAAAATCACAAAAAAAGCAATAATTCCTTCAACAGTCATTTAAAAATCCTCGGTAGTTTGACAATATGAACTTGAACACCTAGGGGCAACGGAAGCAGTTGGAGCCAAACTCCCTGGCGCTCGTATGGTCAGGTTTTGTGCTTACCAGCAACTGTGTGGTCCGCATCTAGCTTTAGCTATGGATTTCCTGACAATACCTCATAATAAATCATAAAATTAAGTCTAATATTTTATGTTAAAAATAACAAAGCAACCATGGCGTCAATAACTGTTCAACTCCCCCAAGCATCTTATGAGATAGCGATCGCCTCCGGCAACCTCGACCAACTTGGCCAAAAAATGCAGCCCATCAAGCAGGGTAAAAAGGTTTTGCTAGTCTCCAACCCAGAAATATTTGGTCATTATGGTGAAAGAGCGATCGCCTCTCTACAGCAAGCAGGCTTTGATGTCTCCCACTGCATTCTCTCTGCTGGAGAAGAATACAAAACTCTTCCAACTCTACAAATTATTTATGATACAGCCTTAGAACACCGCCTCGAACGTTCTTCGACAATGGTAGCCCTTGGGGGTGGGGTAGTTGGGGATCTGACTGGGTTTGCTGCAGCTACTTGGTTGCGTGGATTGAATGTAGTGCAAGTTCCCACTTCTTTGCTGGCAATGGTGGATGCGGCGATCGGGGGTAAAACGGGCGTCAATCATCCCATAGGTAAAAATCTGATTGGAGCTTTCCATCAACCTAGTCTTGTATTAATCGATCCAGATGTACTGAAAACTTTGCCTGTGCGAGAGTTTCGGGGAGGGATGGCGGAAGTCATTAAATATGGGGTAATTTGGGATGCAGAATTATTTGTGCAAATGGAGAATAGTCATAGTCTTGATGGGCTCAATAATTTGACTCCAGGGTTATTAGAAGAAATTTTGATTAGGTCTTGCCAAAGTAAGGCTGATGTGGTAATGAAGGATGAGAAAGAATCTAGCTTAAGAGCGATTTTGAATTATGGTCACACAGTTGGTCATGCAGTGGAAAGTTTGACTGGTTATACCATGGTTACTCACGGGGAGGCAGTGGCTATTGGCATGGTGGCAGCGAGTCAGTTAGCGTTAGAGTTAGGAATGTGGGATGAAGAATGCGATCGCCGTCAGTTAGCTTTGATTGAAAAGGCAGCTTTACCCACAAGATTGTCTAGTGGGCTGGATATTGAGGAGATTCTGGTTACTTTGCAAACAGATAAAAAGGTAAAAGATAGTAAAGTTAGGTTTGTTTTGCCCACTGGGTTAGGTGTGGTGACAGTAACAGATAGAGTCAGTACAGATGTATTGAGGCGAGTATTGGCCAGAATGCAATAGATCTTTTGGAGGGTATCCTGCTTACTTCCCCTACCCTTAAGGATCACCGAATAGATTGTAGTTTTTTCAGGAATTACGCAAAAGCACTATATATACTAATTTAAAACTATCATGAACAGTATATATAGCGTTTATTCTCCAAAAATGTGTAACTCCTGTTTTTGTTGGGTTGCCCTACCGCTTAACTAAACCTACAGTATGATCTAAAACAGTAAAAAATTATTCAGACTAACATGAAGACTACTAGGCAAAACATAAATATTGAACAAGATTAGCATCCCTGGCTGGGTAAAGAAGTTCTACAAGGCTTTAACCTTCTAAATTTAACAGCAAAACAGGTAGAACAATTAAAGCAAAATCTCTGGGAACAAGGTGTTATTGTTGTCCGTAGGCAAAGTCTGACGGCATCTCAGTTAACAGAATTTGCCAGATAGACTTTTAAAGATTCAACTCTTGGTAGTCGCCTCTCTTCAATTTATCAATACTGAGCCATCAAACAATCAGATTTGGAAGCTGATTTTGGTGGAATTAAAGCAACTATATGAGGCACGGGGCGCGGAGTATATCTGATACCAAATCCGGTTATAAAAGAGGGTTGATCCTATCCCAAAATCCTATGTATGGCAACAGTTGCAACTTTTAAAATCCCCTCTTACTAAGGCGGATTTGGTATGACTAAGGATTTGCCTTGATATGCCACAGAAGTGCTAGCTCTAGAATCTAACATCACTGCATCCTGAAATTTTACCTGTGCCAAAAGTTGACCTGCGTTGCACTGAGCCGACTCTTTTGTTTGTTTTCCCACAGTTTTAATTAAGTTTGCTAACCCTATTTCCGGACTGATCATTAATAAAGAAAATATCTTGACTAACCACGCAAGAGATATATTATTTGGACGCCACATCCCAACTACAAACAGTGACTCCGGAGGCTTTTGGCAGTTGACTTTCAGTTTGGCAAGGGTTCTACTGTTATAAGTAACTTTTTGTAATGTACTATGGCAACGATTAACGATAACTACCTCAAATTTAAAGCCGGCTACCTATTCCCAGAAATTGCCCGCCGGGTTAATACTTTTGCTGAGGCTCATCCAGAGGCAAAAATTATTAAGCTGGGTATTGGAGATGTGACAGAACCTTTGCCAGAAGCTTGTCGCCTGGCCATGATTAAAGCTGTCGAAGATATGGGCGATCGCGCTACTTTTAAGGGTTATGGCCCAGAGCAAGGTTATGCTTGGTTGCGGGAGAAAATCGCGGCTCAAGATTTTCAGGCGAGGGGTTGTGAAATTGATGCTTCTGAAATTTTCATTTCTGATGGCTCTAAGTGCGACACTGGTAATATTCTTGACATTTTTGGCAACAATAACACTATTGCTGTTACTGATCCAGTTTATCCGGTTTATGTGGATACTAATGTTATGGCTGGTAATACTGGAGTGGTAAATGATCGGGGCGAATCTGAGGGTTTAGTTTATTTGCCGATCACCGCTGAAAATAATTTCACTGCCGAGATTCCTTCCCAAAAGGTTGATTTGATTTATTTGTGTTTCCCTAATAATCCTACTGGCGCTACTACAACAAAGGAACATCTACGGGATTGGGTAGATTATGCTCGGGTAAATGATGGGATTATTTTGTTCGATGCTGCTTACGAAGCTTTTATTACTGATGCTAGTGTGCCCCACTCTATATATGAAATAGAGGGAGCGCGAGATTGTGCGATCGAGTTTCGTTCTTTTTCTAAAAATGCTGGTTTTACTGGTACTCGTTGTGCGTTGACGGTTGTACCGAAAACTCTAAAGGGAAAAGCTACTGATGGCTCGGATGTAGAATTATGGAAACTATGGAATCGTCGTCAGTCTACTAAGTTTAATGGGGTTTCTTATATTGTGCAGCGTGGTGCTGAGGCAGTTTATAGTGATGAAGGAAAAGCGCAAGTCAAGAGTTTGATAGAATTTTATCTGGAGAATGGGAAAATTATTTGTTCTAAGTTGCAAAATGCAGGGATCAATGTTTATGGAGGGGTAAATGCACCTTATGTTTGGGTGCAAACTCCAAAGGGTTTATCTAGTTGGGATTTCTTTGATAAACTGTTGCAAACTTGTCATGTTGTTGGTACTCCAGGTTCTGGATTTGGTGCTGCTGGTGAGGAATATTTTCGGATTTCTGCTTTTAATAGTCGGGAAAATGTAGAAGCAGCAATGCAGCGCATCACTGAGAAGTTTAAAGTTTAATTGACAGTTGAGAGAGTGGGCAAGGCATGGGGCGAGAGAGTAGGGAAATCTAATTTTCTCTTTTGTCCTCCACTCCTCCTCTGGGTGAGCAAGATACTCTCTGATGAGGATAATTAGTGATAATACCGTAGGTAGGGTTGCCCTATGGCTTAACCCAACAATTAATCTCTGTAGGGTTGAGGGGTTCCTCAACCCTACCTATTTTTTATAACTAATGATGGGAACTTGTAGGGGGAGTAATACTTTGAAGTTTTGACTTTTATTTATCAAAGTCCATAATTCTCAAATACATCTCTGACAGCACGGTGCAACAGTGAATGAGTATAAACCAAAGAATTCATGTCCTTAGTATATCCCCCACCAATAACGCAAGCAACGGGATAACCTCCTGCTACACAAGTGCTTAATACTGGCATCTCCCGCCGAAATATTCCTGTATCTGTCAAAGCTAACTTTCCTAAAGCATCATGGATATGGGTATCGACTCCTGCATCATATAATACTAAATCTGGCTTGACTTGTGAAAGCAAATCTGGTAAATATTGAGCTAGGGTTTGTAAATAGCGATCGTCATCCATTCCTACTGGCAAGGGTACGTCTAAATCGCTAATTTGTTTTCTACCGGAAAAATTAATATCACAGTGCATCGAAAATGTAAATACAGTAGGGTCATTTTGGAATATCCAGGCAGTGCCATCTCCTTGATGTACGTCTAAATCTACAATCAAGATTTTTTCAGCAAGTCCTAATTTTTGTATGACACGGGCAGCGATCGCTAAATCATTAAAAATACAAAACCCAGAGCCATAATTGGGAAAAGCATGATGGGTGCCACCCGCTGTATTGCAAGCTAAACCATTTTTTAGTGCTAACTGTGCCGTTAACACAGTACCTCCCACAGCAATGCAAGTTCGATTTGCTAATGCTTGACTCCAAGGTAAGCCAATACGTCTTTGTGCTTTTGGGTTTAAAGTTCCGTTACAATATGCTTCTATATAATTGCGATCGTGAACTAATTCTATCCATTCAAAAGGAGGCATTTGTGGAATAAAAAAAATTGGCTTTTTCGGTGACTCCATCTGTCAGTAGCATTTCATAGAGTAGTTGAAATTTTGCCATCGGAAAGCGATGAGCAGGAGGCATAGGTGCAATATAATTAGGATGATAAATAATCGGTAAATTCATTAATCAAGTCATATCATATCCGCTTAATTATGTATAAAAAAGTCCTTGTTTGTAGTTGTGATGCAAGCGCCATTATGAGTATAGCGTGGTTAAAGCAACAAGTTTTTGTTATTAGTGTTCCACCAAACATCAGATCAGAGGTCAACCTCTGCACCGAAGCCAAAAGTAAAAAAAGAGAGTCAAACGTCACAATTGTCACCCCTATTCATAAATCAAGGGATTGACAAGACGGAAAGCATTTTTCCGGCACTAAGAATGAATCTGGAGGATTTGATCAGGTTGATTTTTGTGTCTAAATTAAAAGCCAAAATTCATAAATATTTAAGATGTTGCTCATCCTATGAAATAAAATATACTATAATACTTTGATAAAAGTAATCTTAAACTTAGTCACTATAACTTAACCAAAACTATCTCAAAATATGCAGTTGAAAACTATTTGGCAATTAGGTAGCAATAACCCAGAAAATCCCAATAACCTAGACACAATCAGGAAATGGTGGACAGATCTGGCCAACAAAGAAATTACCAGGGGACAGCGACTTATTCCTCCTAGTGGAGATATCACAGAACTTGATTGGAAACCTCAAAGATTTGATGAAATATTTCAGATAGCTAAACCAGAAGTTCGTGGCATAACCCTTTATTGGTACAAACCAAATGCTTTAGAAGAAAGCAATACAACTGTTCAAAAGTTAGAACTACATCACAGTCGTCAGGAGCTGTATATTTTCCCTAAATCTCAACAACAATTGGTGATTAGAGTTGCATTGCCAGAGATAAAATACCAAAGAATAGAAATTAACAACCATGAAATTTTAGTTGAACAGAATAGGATATTATTTCAGGATAATAAACAGCTATTAGAAGTACAAATTCAACTAACTTCTGAACAGCTAAATGATTTGAAGGGAAAATTGTAATAAAATAACTAATTGGCTCGCTTTAGCGCAACTACAAACAAAGATTTTTTTATTAGTCATTAAGTAGATATGATATAAAATAGCGATCGCTAGTATCCCTAGCTGGAAGTTAACAGCGCCAATACTCAGCGTAGCCGAAAGTAATATCAATTTTAATAAATATTGCTACAAAGTTTGAGGAGGTAATATAGAATCCGGTTATAAAATATATATAAATGCAAGAACATTGGGCGTTGCTGAAACTGAATATGAATTCCACCAATTGAACAACTCAAATAGCTCGCATTATCAGGTATGTAATCAATCGCTAATTGACGATTCATGCCTTCATTCAGCAACGCCAATCTTGACATAGCATTAATATTTGTAGGTTTGGTTGAGGCAACGTTGAGCCTGTCGCCGACATGAACGCGGAGCGTCTCTGAAAGAGAAAATCCAACATTTAATACCCAAAGCCCTAGGGGAGTTGAAACAGTTATCAGTTATCAGGCGTATGCTAGGGGATACCCAGGGGAGAGTAGGGTAATAGAGTCAAAAATATTGATTGGTAAGGCTTTGAGTATTTTGTCACAGGTAGTTCTGTTCCCACCATTCAGCAACGCCGTTTAAATATAGTCCCACTGGTTAAAAGTAGCCGCTTGACTACATTGCTGTTGATTTTCATCGCTCAGATTCCAAATCATAAAATCGGAAACTCGTATTCGTTTACCGCTGCGAGAAATGCGTACACCACCAACATTATAGACATAACCATTGCGAGTTACTTCATTAAGTACCCGCAACCGTTCCTCTTGCTCCATTGATTCGGCTGAATATCGCGAAGGCATTTTAGTCCACTCTTCCCAATCGACTTCCTATAATTCTAGAGCTTTCCGATTACCGTAGTTAAAAATTGGATCTGATTCCATACCATGAGAAAGCACGGGAAATGGAGCTAACCACAATGCTTGAGCCATTGCTTCTGGTGTTCCATCTATTTCCAAGAGAGTTTTACCAGTCCAATATTTATAGCTCAATAACAGCCTTTGACTATGGCGAATTATAGTTTCTTGTTTCCAGAAATCAGAGATATTTTCATTCATTGATAATTTTTCACTATCTACCTTTTGAAAAGTGGAGATTTAAACCTTCAACTGAACTATATTATGGGGCAGAAAAATTTTATCTGTTTTTTATACCAGTTTCAAAATATATTGCTACACAGTTTCTCTTAGTAGGAGTTAGGGCTGGAGATTTTACTGCAACTATCTTTTTTAATTTGGTATTATATATTAATTTTGCTGGTATTATAGTGTTTCTCGGACTCATAAGGTACAGCTTATAATTTACCAGCCTTGATTTGACAGAAATTAATCTACCTCACCAAACTGTGAAATGCTATATACCAATTTCATGTGAAGTTGCACAGAATAAAACTTAAGTAGAGCAATGCTTTTAGAGCTTTTGACTCATATCACTACCAACTTCAACATCAATATGTTTTACATGGTTATACTAAATCCGGTTATCAAAAGATACTGTTGACAAAATCTCTTCTAACCCTTTTGCCTTCAGCATAAGTGGCTTCTACTTTCCTCCCTATTAAAAAGCTCCTAGTCAAACCGGATTTAGTATTATTTCCTATTTTAGATACGCCCTTTTTCTTGTAGCAAGAAAAGTTGAAAGAGCTTTGGTATTTCAAAATTATGGCAACAGAACCCCAATTATTTGGCATTCTTCGGATCTAATTCTGGATATTCTATAAAAAAGTCATCATTGAATTCTTTTCGAGTCACAAGATTGTATTTTATTTTATCTATTTTATTCTCTTCAGATAGTCTTTGGATATCCTCTATATGTTTTTCTCCTATCTTCCATACGCCTGTGTCTGTCCAGCGACTATTTGCTCCTTGGTGCATTGAAATAGAACGCATTTCAGTTACCTCATCTATTGTTATATCAGGGCTTATATTCAATGGACTTTTAGTTGAAGCTAGTTTGAATTTACTCACACTCTTTTTAAAAGTTTCCACGCTTTTCTCTGCAACAGAAAAATCAATCATTGGAAATTTTTCAATCTCCTTTACAGCAGATTCTGACTTTGTTTTTACATCTATAATATATTTACGTAAACCTAAAAATTGTTCTTTTTCTTCTTTCAGCAATTCTAAACCCTGTTCTTCTTTTTCTAAAAGATCTAGGTAAGCCCAGAGAGTAAGTATATGGCTGTTTACTGACTTGACGTCTTCCATTATTGAGCTGAGTTCTGATTCTTTTTCATGAATCTCCTCTAAAGGAGCAGACATATCCTCTTTCTCTAGTAGAGCTGCCATCTCATTAATAACATCTAAAGCATCAGGCATATCCTCAAATGCTATTGCTTCTATATATGTTACATACTGTAAAAAACGTCCTGTAAACTTATCTGCAAATGGTAGTTTTTCAGAAAATGGAATTTCACTTTGTTCTTCTTCTAAAAAAGTACTCGGTTTAGCTCGAAATTGATGCTCTTCCCAATAATCAGATGAATTACTATATTTTGCTGAATATTTTTTTTCCTCATCTCGTCTTCCGTCTGATTCAGGATGTTCCTCTCCAACTACATTCAGACAATCCTCTACTAAAGGTATTTCATTCTGATCTTCAATCTGAGTTTTATGGAGTTGAATAGTTCTAAACTTATCTTTAAAGATACTTTGGAATTCAACTTTTGATGGTTTTTTTTGATCTGCTGCGTTTATCTTCTGTTCTACTATTGGCTGCTTTTTCAGCTGTGACAACTGAATCATTTTTTGTTTGGGTATTTGTATATGAAACATTCAGAACTCCATTTTGATTAAGCTGTTATTTTCACGTCGAGGCACATTATCAATTTTATTTCTCTAGGCTAACCTAAAACTCAACAGAAATTCCTGCGGTGATCAGCCTTTGCTCAAAGACCACGATTGCCTTTCATCCGCAAATAGAGATTAGGGCTAAAATATGTGAAAAATTGTTAAGTTGGCGATCGCCACTCCCCAAAAAACCAGGCATTGCTCCCAATCATCCTATTAATAAGCTAATACCATTTCTTTATCAAGCTGGGCTTAAGTGATAGAATGCTCTAGGCCATTGCTGAACTGCACTCAGAGGTATGGAGAAATGGGTCGCTCCTTAATGTTCAAATGTTGTTTGTCAATCAGTTTCTTAAATGCTGGGGATTCATAAAATCAAGGAATGCATCTCATGTACCTGCAATCTGCTGTATATGACAAAATATACTCTCTATAAATTACAAATTAAAAACTAGCCTGATCGCTGGCTTTTTTTATGAAAAATCAAATGAATAGTTCAGATAAAAAATTTAAAACTTTAGTAGACTTATTAAGAAACAGAGCTATCGAAAACCCCACACAAATAGGTTATCGCTTTTTAGTAGATGGAGAAACAGAAACAGTTAGCCTCACCTATCAAGAATTAGAACAACGTTCGCAAGCGATCGCTGCCCACCTCCAATCAGTATGTCCACCTGGAGAACGCGCCCTACTTTTATACCAACCAGGGCTAGAGTATATCAGCGCTTTTTTTGGATGTCTGTATGCAGGAGTAGTAGCAGTTCCTGCCTATCCTCCAAGACAAAATCGCTCCCTAGCCCGCATCCAGACAATTATTACAGATACTCAGGCCCAAGTAGCTCTAACGACTAAGTCCATCAGATCCACTTTAGAACGTCGCGCCTCAGAAACCCCAGAATTAAATAGTCTAGATTGGTTAGTCACTGACTACATTCCTAATAACTTGGCAGAGAAATGGCAAGAACCAAATATTAACGAAAATACCCTCGCTTTCCTACAATATACCTCCGGCTCTACCGCCACACCAAAAGGGGTAATGATTACTCACCGTAATCTTTTACATAATTCTAGTTTGATTCATCAATGTTTTGGACATTCTCCAAATAGTCAAGGAGTCATCTGGCTACCTCCCTATCACGATATGGGTTTAATTGGTGGAGTATTGCAACCCTTATACGGCGGATTTCCAGTACTTCTGATGTCTCCATTAATATTTTTACAAAGTCCAGTGCGTTGGCTGAAAGCCATTTCTCGATATCAAGCCACTACCAGTGGTGGGCCTAATTTTGCTTATGATTTGTGTGTCCGTAAAATTAAGCCTGAACAGATGCACAATTTGGACTTAAGTAGTTGGGAAGTAGCATTTAATGGTGCTGAACCTATAAGTTACGAGATTTTAGAAAGATTTGTGAGTATGTTTAAACCTTGTGGTTTTCGTCGGGAAGCTTTTTATCCCTGCTATGGCATGGCTGAAGCTACCTTGATAATTTCTGGAGGAGATAAATTCGCTCCACCAGTTACAAGAACTGTTGCAACTAAAGCATTAGAAAAGAATCAGATTATTTCAGCCACTTCAGAAACTCAAGCAACAAAAATATTAGTTGGTTGTGGCCCAACCTTGCCAGAACAGCAGATTAAAATTGTCCATCCAGAAACATTAACTCTCTGTGCAGAGGGTGAAGTAGGAGAAATTTGGGTTTCTGGGCAGAGTATTGCTCAGGGTTATTGGCGGAAACCAGAAGAAACAAAACAAACTTTTGAGGCGGTTTTAGTAGATGCTTCGATACAAGAATCTTTTATGCGAACTGGAGATTTAGGATTTTTAGAAGTGGGAGAATTATTTGTTACAGGTCGTCTCAAAGATGTGATTATTATTAATGGCCGGAATCACTACCCCCAAGATATAGAATGGACAGTTGAGCAAAGTCACTCTCTGATTAGAGCTGGCTGTGTAGCTGGATTTTCTGTTGAGGTAGCAGGAGAAGAACGTTTAGTAGTTGTAGGGGAGGTAGAACGCAATTTTCGGGAATTTACGACACGTAATGGTAAGTCTGGGACAAAAAATTCTGATCATTCTCAGGACTTAATTAAATCTATCCTACGTACCGTGTCCAGAAATCACGACTTACAAATTTATCAGGTACTGCTGCTCAAACCAGGAGCTATTCCCAAGACTTCTAGTGGTAAGGTTCAGCGCTACGCTTGTCGTGATGGTTTTTTGGCCGGCACTTTACAAGTATTTGAATAATTCTAAGTTAGCTATATCGTCACTTCATCTGAAAATTTTCGGTAAGTGAGAGTTTATCGCCCTTCAGCCGAGGGAGGAAAACGACTCAACGGGTTTTAACCCGTAGTCAAAGTCTTGCCAAAAGCAATTATTTTCCCTATAGCTATATTATATAGTGGAAAGAGTCCCAATGTATCCTCACCAAAAGAACAAAATCAGAAACTTGTCAACTCAAGAGTTTAAAGCCTTAAGACAATTGTGCAGATGATCCAAGAATATGTACAACGTAGGACTTGATTCTGTGAGACAGTTTGATTTTGCTGAAGGCAAGTATCTAAGATACGAGTCTAACTACCATCACTG
>JAJEAQ010000670.1 GCA_022822685.1 Trichodesmium sp. jk18x7bins.61 | reverse complement strand
ATCAAATCCGCGGTTCATCGGTATAGTTAGTTAGGAGTCAGTAGTCAGTAGTCAGTAGTCAGTAGTCAGTAGGGAAGAGATCAGATCAGATTTGGTAATTAGGTCCGGAGGACAATTTTTTTATACCAAGCGTGAAAAAAGAATGTTACAAATGAGTGCCTGAAAGCCTATCCCAGTTGGGGTATTGCTATAGCAGTGATTCTTGAAATTGGTATTATACCTAATTAAACGGATTTGATATGATTTAGCATTGAGGTTAGCGATCGCTCAACTCTTGAATTATTCTCACTCAGAGACTGTTTGTCAAGTAAATATTAAGATAGCTAGAGTGTTTAATTCTGATGGGTGACGGCGGACAACTAAAATTCTGATGAGTACAAGGAGATATTTCTGCCTCACCCATCCTACACCAGAGTTTAATCTGAGGCGTGACAAACTGCTATTCATGGTTTTAAGAATATTAGCGAGTCCTGGAATTTAATATTTAACAATAACAGTGATATTGAAATCTATTCACAGTCAATCAAATTGCCAGCAGAGACAAACCCAGGCAGAGGGGAAGTAATTTCCACCCACTTACGTCGCTCGCCATTTTTATCGGGAATCAACTGATAATTTTCTACTAGAGTAAGTTGACTATCAATAGGAACTTTCCCTCTATAATCAGACAATCTAGAAGCATCCGAGCGCACTGCTAAACCCCGTGGTGCTTTTTTACTATCAATTTTGCGACATAGATTTTCATCTACTTCTGATGATGTAGCTTCAGCAACGGGAGATGCTTCTGTAGGCAAATCATCAACAGGAGTATTTTGACCATAAGATTCGACTGGAGTTTCTTGAGCCACTTCAGAACATTCTATTAAATTAGTTTCATTGCCAGGAAAACCCCTAGAGACAAACCCCGAAATAGGAGCAGTAATTTCTACCCAGGTACGGCCTGCCGGGCCTCGAATATCTCGATAACCTGCAATTAATTTCACCTGTTGATTAGACTCTAGACTTCCAACTACTGGAGAATTGGGGGTAGGTCTTTTTTGAACAGTTAAACCTTGTTTGTCATTCACTTGACGACAAAGACTAGCAGTTTCTTCTTCTTCAGCTACTTGAGCTGTTTTGATAGTTATGGTGATGGCGATCGCATTTCTTGGAACACCAATAGCCATTATTAACATTAATAATATTAGTAGTGTCACAGGAAGTAAGTCAAAAGTTAAAAGTTAAAAGTCAAAAGTGAGAGTTGATCCCTTTGAGGACTTACCCACAATACCATTTCAGTGAGGTATCCACACTAAAAGCGACGGGGTTAGTGTGGGTTCTGATGTTGTTAAAAACGGTCATAACTTCCGATTAAAAAAGGTTAGTTTTAGACTAGGCTATTATACCAATAATCAAAATTATTGCTAGATTTGATCATACTATCACACATATAAGCGTTGCTGAATGGTAATGATTTTTAGATTAACTATCAAGGAAAAAATATATTTTCCGATTTGATCCTCAGCTACTGACCACATTACATTTCAGCAACGCCCAATTTTTAGCTGTAATTCTTCATCAAAGTATTCCCTTAGCGAAGCTTATCCGTAGGAGCAACCAAACAAAAATATATCAGGACTTACGCAGAAGCACTATACATAGTAATTTAAAACTATCGCGCCACACTATATATAGAGTTTGCTATCCAAAAATGGGTAAGTCCTGATATCTGATGTTGGGTTTTCTCTTTCAGAGACGCTCCGCGTTCAGGGAGGCTCCATGCTCAACGTTTCCTCAACCCAACTACATAATCCTTTTTTTTGATTATGATCATTCAAAGGAAATTAAAACTGCTGCAAAAAGCGCAAGTCACTAGCATAGACTCGCCGAATATCATCAATTTGGTGCAGCACCATTGCAAACCTCTCGACTCCAAAACCAGCGGCAAAACCTGTATATTTTTCGGGATCATAACCCATTGCTTTGAAGACATTGGGATCTACCATCCCACAACCCAAGACTTCTAACCATCTGCCATTCCACTGTAAATCTACCTCTGCGGAGGGTTCAGTAAAAGGGAAATAGCTAGCACGGAAACGAATGGGTAAATCTCCAAACATTTGTCGGAGAAATTCCTTAATAGTACCTTTGAGGTCAGAAAATCTTAATCGTTCGTCTACTGCCAATAGTTCAATTTGATGGAAAACTGCAGCATGGGTGGCGTCTACAGTATCGCGTCGATAAACACGACCAGGTGCTATAACTCGGATGGGTGGTTGATGTTTTTCCATGTAACGGATTTGTACTGAGGAGGTATGAGTCCGCATTAAGTTACCATCTGGTAGGTAGAAGGTATCCTGCATATCTCTAGCTGGATGGTCTGGTGGAGTGTTGAGGGCTTCAAAATTGTAGTAGTCAGTTTCCATTTCTGGGCCTGTAGCTACTGTATAGCCCAAACCCACAAAAATATCTAGGGCCTTGTCTATGAGACTATTCAGGGGATGAATTTTTCCTTGGGGGCGATATACCCCTGGCATTGTGACATCTAGGGTTTCGGCTTGGAGTAGGGCAGCAATTTCTGCGACTTGTAAGCTTGTACGTTTTTCGTCTAGGTTGGTTTGGAGAGTTTGTTTGACTTTGTTAGCGATCGCTCCTACTTTTGGTCGTTCTTCTGGGCTGAGTTTACCCATCCCACCTAAAATTTTCGATACTTGACCTTTTTTGCCTAGATAATTAATCCGTAACTCTTCTAATTTTTCTGGGCTTTCTGCTGTAGCGATCGCTGCTGTTGCTCCCAGACGTAGTTCTTCTAATTGAGTTTCTATATCACTTATCTGCATATTTTTAATAATATTGGCAATAATTTTCTTGACAGAGCAATTTTTTTCTAATTATAATTTGTACTCTGTATTTTATCATTGTTATAGGTTGGAGCAGGCGCAGCCTGGGATATTCTTTAAGTTATCTAGATCTAGTTTTCTGATTTCCACATCAAAAAGCAAATAAAAATGAAATTATTAATTAGTAACGATGATGGTATTTTTGCAAAAGGTATTCAGAGTCTGGCTAATGGTTTAGCAGCAGTCGGTCATGAAGTTATTGTAGTCTGTCCTGAGAGAGAACGTTCAGCTACAGGTCATGGTTTAACATTACATCAACCGATTCGGGCTGAAATTGTCAAGTCAATTTTTGATGATGCTGTGACAGCTTGGGCTTGCTCTGGTACTCCTGCTGATTGTGTCAAACTGGCCTTATTTGCCTTGCTAGAAAGCAAACCAGATTTAGTATTATCAGGAATTAATCATGGTCCAAATCTAGGAACAGATATCTTATATTCTGGTACTGTATCTGCGGCCATGGAAGGATTTGTTGATAATATTCCTAGCATTGCTTTTAGTCTTGGCAGTTACACTTCTATGGATTTTGAAGCTGCTGTAAATTTTGCTCAGAGTTTGGTGCAGAAAATCGAAAACCAACCTTTAGCTCATGTCATGTTACTCAATGTCAATATTCCAGCAGTCAAACCAACAGAAATAGCAGGAGTAAAAGTTACCCGTCAAGGAATTCGTCGCTACATAGATTTATTTGAAAAACGGGTTGATCCACGAGGCCAAACCTACTATTGGCTAGCTGGAGAAGTACAGGAAGATGTAGAAGAAATTAACGATCAACATATAGTAGAAAGACTACCTACAGATGCCCAAGCAATTCGTGAAAAATATATTACGATTACTCCGTTGCAATACAATTTTACCTATGGTAGACACCTTGGCTATCTCCAAAAATGGAAGATTGATAACTTTAGGGAATAATCAATATTAACGAAAAAAAAAGAAAGTAAAGCTACACTATATATAAATAGTAGACATAGTCAACTCACCCACCCTGTAGACGGATGGGGCTTGTAAAGAGCAGTTTACAAGAGGTTGGGATTGTCCACCGCGGGAGATTCTGCATGGTACTAACTGCCGAGTTTTTCCCGCTTCTCAGTCTATCTTCAAACCTACTGATCATAGGTGCTTGCAGAAAGGACATCTTGGCCGGATTGGCGGTAAGGGACTAATACCAATTTGAAGAATCACTTCTATAGCAAAACCCCCTACTGGGATAGGTTTCCAGGCACTCATTTGTAACATTCTTTTTTTCCGCTTGGTAGAACAAATTTACACATCAAATTATCTCCATGATTCGTGCCAGAGCATAAAAATAGACCCTTGCAATTCCTCCCTACTGTATAGAAGGGTAGGTAATCCTTGCGGAGGGCGTTAGAATTGCAGATAGAAATACCTGAGCCTAGTTACTGGTAATAATTTTCTTTGATTGAACAAAAACAAGTATGAACGCTCCCACATCCAATAGTAATTATGTTACCTGCCCAATTTGCAATCGTTCCAGTGTTTTACAACCAAGAGAACTTTTTAATGGGCTATTTACTTGCCCATATTGTCATTCCCATCTAGTTATTAGCTGGAGTGGCCATTATGTGAGAGACCCCTTCGCCCTCCAGCAACTAGGTATTGGAAAAATGCTGAGACGACAAAGTAGGCCTTTAGCTAGGTTACGCCGTGACTTGAGTCGCCAGTATTTACCAATAGTCGCAGTGATTTGTAGTGCAATATTTTTGGGGGGAGCGATCGCCACTTTAAGTCCCTTCAATTTTAAATCAAATATATTTGATGGAGTGCTGGAGTGGGTGCAAGGAAAAGAAAAAAGTAATAATTAGTGCGGTTCGTTTCTAGTAGGAACCCCAACAGGTTAAAAAAGCCCGACAGGGGGTGTATGACTAGAGTCCAGCCCATGTGCTCCCACACATGGCGGATAACTGAGTTAAGAATGTGGGTGAAGC
>JAJEAQ010000154.1 GCA_022822685.1 Trichodesmium sp. jk18x7bins.61 | reverse complement strand
ACCAGTTTCTGGTTACATCCTACCCACTAGGCAGGGGTTCACTTTACCCTGTTTACTTGAGTTTTCGACCTTTCTCAAGACATGCCTAGTGTTTTTATCTGTTCCGAGAAAAGAATTGTTTTGTTGATTTAGTCGCCTTCAATTTGCCCATCAGAATCCCTGGAATGCAGTTATTATATGAAAATACTGCGGGACTTATTCCGATTATGTAGTCATTGGTTATCCCATTGACTCATGAGTATAGGACACTTTTTCAGAAGGTTTGGTAAACTCTCCAATATCAACTCCCCATTAACTCCAGTGCGCCTATACGCTTGAGCTAGGATTGAGTCCTGTTGCCTGCTTCACTCTAGGTTCCGGGTATGGTTCCTGAACTGTGGCCAGTTAGGGATTCACGCTTTCCTTGGCGGGTGGGAAAAGCCTTTTGGTTTCACCCACATTCTGAGCTCAGTTATCCGCTCTGTTTGGGTTACAGAGGCTGGACTCTAGCCATACGTCCCTGGTTGCTAGGGTTTCCTGCTAGAAACGAACCGCACCAATAAGTTAAGTGTAACAAAAGAGGCAAATAAGACAAAACTACTGAAAAAAATTATGCTGACTAATGGAGCAGCTTGTGGATTAGTACATAAAGCTTCTTGTCCATCATATCCATAGCGATCGCATCCATACATCTGAATATATATTAGTTCTGTCCACCCTTCCAAAGTATTAAACTATAGAAAGCATTGATCTACCTAAATTTTTGAAATGAATCGGATCATTTGCCCCAAACAAAAATGTTCCTGCTACACCGTAAATATAAAACAAGAGGCACAGTAACAAGGCAACATATCCCATTGAAGCAAAACTTGTAACTGGGATAAAGCACGGATCAATTTAACAACTCGTAAAAGGCGAGCCATTCTTAAAAGCAACACATAGTTACCTTCAATTGGTAAAAAGCAAGCAGCAAGAATCAGAAAGTCAAAAACATTCCAAGGAGCTCTAAAAAAAACGCCAAGGTTTACTTCCTTCAGCAAGAACTTTGAGAACAAATTCAATAATAAAGACTAGAATAATTCCCTCTAAAATCGCCAAAAGACGAATGTTTCTAGCGACAAGATCAGGATTGGTTTGCAACCCAATTAGGGCGCTAGATAAAAGAATCACAACTATAATTAGTGTTCTAAACAGTTGAGAGCGTATGAATCTCGCCATCAAATGCCACATAACCGAACCTCACTTAAAAACCGTCGGTACTTTGGAAGCCTCCATGCAAAAGTCGAAGGATGAAAAACAATCCAGCGACTTCAGTCACAGTTCCCTGAACGGGGAAAGTGGTATGGTAATCCCTTCAACACCTATTTCTTATGATTTCACTTTTTATTATCTGATTATATAAGTAATTATACTTGGTAAAACATATACCAAATCCAGTTATGAAAGCGTAGCTCCTCCCGAATGAGGCAAAAGTACTTTTTCTAAATCCTCTATAACCATACATGCCTCTTGCTTCTTGCCTCTTGCCTTGCCCTCGTAATCAAGCTTCTGATCTAAACCGGATTTAGTATGAATTTGGTATTACCATTCCTAGCATTTCTTTGACAGAGCAATCAATTTTGAGCCCCAACTCTTAGGAAACATTAGAGAGTTGGGGCAGTTTTCCAATCAAGTTAATTTGAGCCATTTGTTAAGGGAACAGCCTTCCGCTGAGGTAGAAACATCGCACTGTTCAAGAACTTTAGGCTATAGCTGACTCTTGAGTACGAGCAAAAATCATTCGGCCTGCAGAAGTTTGTAAAGAACTGGTGACGATAACTCGAACTTCGTCACCGACATATTCACTACCAGATTCTACAACAACCATTGTGCCATCATCTAGGTAGCCAATACCTTGAGAGGGTTCTTTACCTTCTTTACGAATTTTGATTTCAATAGTATCACCAGGTAGATAACTTGGTCGTACTGCTTGGGTTAAGTCATTAATATTTAGTACTAGAACTCTTTGTAAACTAGCAACTTTAGATAAGTTGTAATCATTCGTTAACAAAGTACCATTAATTTCTAGAGCAAAACGAATTAACTTGGCATCTACTGTAGAAATTTCTTCATAGTCGGCAAAATGGATTTGGATTTGAGAAGGATAAATTTCTTTTAACCTATTTAAGATGTCTAATCCGCGTCTACCTCTAACTCTTTTCTGATCATTAGAAGCATCAGCTATTAGCTGTAGTTCTTGTAATACAAACTGTGGTACAAGAATTTGACCTTCAAGAAAACCTGTTTCTAGTAAATTTTCTATTCTGCCATCAATAATACAGCTAGTATCCAAAATCTTAGTAGCAGCAGGTTTAAGAGTACTCTCTGCTACTAAAGCTGTATCCAGACTATTCGGATTAATCAAGCGTAGAAAACCACGACCATGAGTATCAGCAACCTTAACGCCTGTAAAGCCTAACATGATGCCGCCTAATACTGCGACCAAAGGCTTAATAAAACTGACTCCCTGGGGAATGGGCAGTAAAAATAATGGTGCCAGCATTAAGTTTGCCACTAATAGTCCAATTACTAATCCGATCGCTCGAGTTAATAACAAGTCAACAGGCATCTGGCTGACTTTGGTTTCAAGTCGCCTATATGTAGTTTGAAACACTAATCCTACAACAAACCCAATCAACGAGGTGATGGCAGATAATACTGAACGTAAACCTTCTATATTGGTGACTTCCAGTAGTACCTTGGGAGGCAGTATTTCTATACTGTAGAACCCGATTCCTGCTCCTGCAAGTACAAATGAAATGATAATGATTGCGTCAAGCATTGTTCCAGTTTGATGTAAATTTAACGGAATTTTTCCACCAGTTACTCAGCAATAATGAGTGAAAACCATAATTTTTGGGTGGTTCAATGTTGGTTCTATTATATCTTTACAGTTGATTACCTTATTTGTGGCTCTCTTTACTATGAGAGCCTCAACTCCTATGAATTTTAAAGCTATTCATAATGCACTTTGCTATTTACTGTTACTCCTAAAGTATAAAATCTATTTTGGGAGAGCAATACTGTGATGATTTTTACCTACATTTTGAACAGGCCGCAGGGAATAGGGTGTACTTTGCACCAGATATTTGCCGACAACCTTTGGATTATAACCACAATAATGAGAAAATTTAGCCACTGTTGATTTGAGCCTAAATTACGGTTACATAGTTAAATTCTTTTTTTTACTTTTTACTTGGGTAATATTTATACTGATAAATATTAGTTTTTTGAATCGATCCTATCTACTATTCCCCATTAAATCAATAATTGTTTAAGATAGTTTTATAAACAAAATGGTTTTTCACTCTATTTCATGATCAAAAACCGACTCGGAAATTACAGTGTTCCTCGTTCGGCTTATGTCCATATACCTTTTTGCCGACGGCGATGCTATTACTGTGATTTCCCGATATCTGTAGTGGGCGATCGTCAAAAAAGTGATAAATTTTCTCCGATTCCAGAATATGTGGAGGTAATTTGTGAGGAGATAAGCATTACGGGATCTGTTTGTCAACCCTTAGAAACTATTTTCTTTGGCGGTGGCACTCCTTCTCTTTTATCCGTAAATCAATTAAGTCGGATTTTAGATGCCCTAGAACAAAAGTTGGGAATTGTGGCCAATGCAGAAATTTCTCTAGAAATGGACCCAGGAACTTTTGACTGGGAACAGGTGCAAGGATATAAATCCCTAGGGATAAACCGAGTCAGTTTAGGAGTTCAAGCATTTCAAGACGATTTATTGCAGATTTGTGGGCGATCGCACAATGTCTCTGATATTTACAAAGCAGTGGACATATTACATCAATCAGGAATTGTCAATTTCAGTATTGATTTAATTTCGGGACTGCCACACCAAACTTTAGAACAATGGCAAGCTTCTTTGGAAATGGGAATAGCTATTTCGCCAACTCATATATCCAGTTATGACCTTGTAGTAGAACCTGTTACAGCTTTTGGACGTTACTATCAACCAGGTAATGCCCCTTTGCCTACAGATGAAACAGCAGCCAAAATGTATCGAATGGCACAGCAATTGATATCAAATTCAGGATATGAACATTATGAGATATCTAATTATGCCAAGCTGGGCTATCAGTGTAGCCATAATCGGGTTTACTGGGAAAATTCTCCCTATTATGGCTTTGGTATGGGTGCAACAAGTTATCTATCAGGGCAAAGATTTACACGACCGCGCACGCGCCAGGAATATTATCGATGGGTGCAACATGAGTGCCAGCGTCAGCTATCGCTTCAAGGTCATAGTTTAGAAAATCAGGGTATCTATAAATCGAATAATTACTTAGAGACTAATCAGGAGTATTTACTAGAAACACTGATGTTAAGATTCCGCTTGGCAGAAGGGGTGAATCTATCAACATTATCTCAGCAGTTTGGTCAAAAAACTGTAGAGCAAGTATTAATCTATTTAGACCCCTATCAAAAGTTAGGGTGGGTAGAATTTATGAATCCAAAAGGTATAGTAACTCCATACTCAAGTCAACAAAAACTACCAGTAGAAGGATATTTGAGATTGACTGATCCTGAAGGTTTTTTGTTCTCCAATACTGTTCTATCAACCTTATTTAGTAAACTTAGTAATCCTGTCAGTATAGCCTCCAAATTATAAGTGTTTTTACGGAAAAACTACTAAGTTTATGGTGGACAGATTAAGCTAATTAATTTTATTCAACAAAAGTAATGAAAAATGTGCTGAAGCGATCCCAGTTAGTTTATAATCACAGTATCGGTGGTCAAAGATATCAATGTTCAGTCTGGTTGCTAATCGGCAGAAAAAATTTAGATGGAATGAAATATTATGACTATAGCAATAGAAAGATTACCAAAAAAAAACAGCTAAAAAAATTTTCTGCTTCTATATGAATACTACTCACAAGATGCAGATTGCTAAAATTAGCAATGTTACAGAATGGGAACACAACATGTTTCCGGGAGAACGTTTCTTATTTGAAGCAATTCCAGAAGCAGAATTATAAATTTATCAAACTCTAGAAAATGGTGAAGTTAGAGCTGAAAAATTATCTTGTGAAGATTTGAAAGTTAAGTAATCAATAGGTAATGGTGGTAATTGCCTAGAAATTAGCTAACTCCGGGATCATCCCCACAGTGACAATTTTCAGCGTGGTCTCAATCTCGGCAACTGGTGGAAATTCGAGAGTAGTAGGGTGGGCTGCGGATTGAGTTATCACGCCCGCCACTATAAATTTGGCGTTTTTTGCCCACCTAACATACACTTATTTCTCAGTCTTACCACCTAAAACTTTGTAGCAATATTTATTGAAATCGATATAAAACTTTGTCCTTTCAATATCTTTAATGGATCAATTTTGGCCAGAAGGAGTTAGGAGGGAGAAACTAGAAAAATCCTGGCTCTTTCTACTTTATGAGTTGAAAACCTCACCGTCGTCGTTACCCTTAAGTAGGCAACACTAGGAAAGCATAATTTACCTCACCTATAGCACTACGTAAATACGTTAGGAGATGATTTGAAAGCAGTATCTAGACAGATTATCGCTTTCTCAAATTTTTATGTCCTAACTTGAATGGGTAGTGCTATATATTAACACCCCAGGGCCTTTGGCAAGAGGCAAGAGGCAATAGACAAAAAAGACAAAAATACTGCAAGAATTGAGTTTAAGTCTCCCACTCTCAGTTATCAGTTAAGTAGGGGACAATTATTTGTTAAGAGCAACTTCAAGTCATTACCGGAAGCACTGATAACTGTTAACTGCTTGAATCCCCCACCAGCCCGCCTGATAACTGATAACTGATTCAAAAGTGCTGTAAAAGAGGATTCACCAAAATTAACGTTGAGAACTACCAATTAGGAATTTGATGGGGAAGTTAAACCTAATATCTACAA
>JAJEAQ010000262.1 GCA_022822685.1 Trichodesmium sp. jk18x7bins.61 | reverse complement strand
CCCTACCTACCTTAATATTTTCTTGACAAACAGTCTCTTAGAATAGCTTTAATATTTATCTAGACTGTCATTTCAAACCAAGACAAAAATGATTTAGACCACTTTTTTATGTGAGCCTTGCAATATTTTCTTGGATTGTGTATAATCACATAGGTAAATTAAAAACGGCGGCATGGCCAAGTGGTAAGGCAAGGGTCTGCAAAATCCTCATCCCCCAGTTCGAATCTGGGTGCCGCCTTTAATAAAATAATCGTTAGAGGTATCAGTTTATTTCTTCTGCCATAGAAGCAAAACTGGTAAAACTACCTTCGCCTCTAGGAATGGGAGTACTAACATCAGCGATCGCGAAGAGAGAATCATTAAAGAAGGTGTAAATACCCTGTTGATTATTAGTACCATAGCCCCAAAAAATCACCTTTTCATGATCAATAGCTGCACAATAGCCAAAATCTGTAAAAGTTCCCTTACCTCCAGGAATAGGAGTAGTACGATCAGCTATGGTTGAAAGTAACCCTCCCTGATAGACATAGATACCCTGCTGGTTTTGCTTACCATACCCTAGGAATACTACATTTTCATTATCGATATCCAGACAAGGTCCAAATCCCGTGAATTTTCCCTGACCATTAGGGATGTAAGTTTTTTTGTTTACCACTGTTAAGAGAAAACCATCTATAGAAATATATATCCCCTGTTGATGTCCACTTCCCTCAGCAATAAACACAACATTATCCCGATTAGATGCAGGGCAAAGGCCAAAATCGGTAAATTTTCCTGTACCTTCTGGCATTGGTGTATTTTGGTTAGCGATAGTTTTTAGATAACCATTCAGATAAACATAGATTCCCTGTTGATTATTCCTACCTTCCCCACGGAAAACAATCTTTCCATCATCAAATGTGGGACAAAATTTGGCATCTGTTAAGGTTTTTCTATAGTTAGAAATAGGCTGACTCTTGCCATCATCAATAGAGTTTAAAGCTAGAGTATTTCCCATCAATAATATGCTGAAAAATAAACCTAATAGTATTGGGATTCCCAATTTAATAATTTGCCTCATTTTCGTCTTTGGATATAAAGTTAATTCTATTAAACAAAATAACCAATCAACTACAAAAAAAAATTAGGCGTAGGCGTAGGATGGGTGAGGGGTCAATATTTTCTAGCACTCATCATAATTTTGGTTGTCCGCCGTAACCCATCAGAATTAAACACTCGGCGTTGCTGAAACTGGGTATGAATTCCAGCAATTGAACAACTGAAATAGCTCCCATCATCAGGTATATAATTAGTCGCCAATTGACGATTCATACCTTCATTCAGCAACGCCCCCATCAGAATTACAGCACTCTAGCGGTCTTAATATTTAGTTGACAAACAGTCTCTCAACTACACAACAAGCTTGTATTTTGTTCAAACTCTGTTCAGATGCTTGTAGCAAATTACCTAGACAAAAATGCTCAACTCCTATGTTAAATCGAATTCAAAACCTCTAAAACTGACTTAGGTAGTAACTTATCCTTAAACCAGACAATAGGTACTGATACATCATTAACTTTTACACCTGCTTTTTCCAGGTTGAGTCGTTCCGAAACAGCTAAGATTAAATTATCACATTCAGCACTCCGTACCTGATAAAATTTTTTCTTTAAATATTCTGGTCGCCAATATCCAATAATTTCCAATAAATATGACTGTTTTTGAGGATGTATCAGTCGAAAGTCAGGAATCATCACACTACCAGGAATCGGAATCAAGTCTACCTCTCTTTCTAACTTCCATTCAGTTTTTAACTTAGCCCAACGTTCTGCAAATGAGGCTTCTAACATACTATCGTAGGGTTTTCCTGGTGGATAATGACTCACTAAATCGCAATCTGAATTCAGACTAAATCTGCCTGTTTTCCAAGCTCCACTATAGGGCTCGCGGTTTTGTAAGGTGGCGTGTAAACTCCATTTCGTCACGTGCAGTAATGCAGGTAACATTTTTGCTAATGCCAAACCGTAACGAGTGCTAGGTTTAAATAAACTATAAGGACCATCAATTGTGAGGCTAAAACCATAGTCAGCATCTCCTTCTATATAAGTCATTAACTGAAATAATTTCACATACCTAAACAATAGTTTATATTCTCCAGGGTTGTTACGATGAGCATTTAATTTAATATGGCTAGCCTTGTAAAAAATACCTTGAACTTGAGAAAGGTTATATCTATGTAATAATGATTCTGGTGTGGGAGCATCAAATTCAGTCAGAATCCGATTTTCTTGTAAGTCAGCATATAAACCTTTTCTAATCTCGTCTGGTAAAACTTCTCGATTTAATTCCTGACTCATTTGAGTCGCTAATTTTTCTAGGGTTAATTCTGTTGATTTGATACTAGGAACAGTTGCTGCTGCTGCTGCAAAAACACACTTTCTTAATTCTGCAGGTTCGAGGGGACTGATAATTTCAAATGTAGAAAAACTACCCCTGAGGATATGTGCTAATCCTCGCTTGAGGCGATAGTTGGGGTCATCTCCTTCAATTTCTTGTAAACGTTTATCAAGTTCTCCTTGAGTTTTGCCAATAGTTTCTTGGAAACAATTAATCAGATCTGTGGCGATCGCTAAATTTTTCCCATCTATTTTGAGTTTTTGCGGAATAATTGTTTCTCCAGTTTGGCGATGAGCAAGTAAGTCAGTCGGTAACATAACAATCAGGAACCAGAAAAAAGGAATGAGGAATAACTTAACCATAATACTCCATTTAAAATTCTAAGAGATTGTTTGTCACGCCTCAGATTAAATTCAGGCGTAGGATGGGTTAGGGGGAAATATTTCCTTGTACTCATCATAATTCTAGTTGTCCGCCGTAACTCATCAGAACTAAACACTCTAGGAATCTTAATATTTAGTTGACAAACAGTCTCTAAAGTAATATTATGTTCAGATAATTAGTTATAAAAAACTTCATCCCTAAAACTCCTGTTTTATTCCCCCTCCCCCGCTTTTCTATCCCCCTTTTGCAATGGGAGGAGTCAAGCAAAACATCTTGGGATATGTTTAATAGATACTTAGAAATTGTTTGTAAAATTCAGATTAAATTCTTGGGTAGGGTAGGCCATTGGGTCAAGATCTCTTCGTACTCACCATAATTTTAGCTGTCCACCGCAACCCACTATAATTAAGCACTCTAGCAATCTGAATATTTGCTCTACAAACAGTCTCTCATACCAAATACAGTCATGAAAGCGTAGCTCCTCCCGAATGAGGCAAAGGTACTTTTTCCAAACCCTTATAGAACCCATTTGGTAGTTAGAGTCGACGCCCGATATTATTCGGGGCGCCTCTCCTTCAGAACCAGACGTGCCGCTTTCGCTGCATCCGGCTCCTAGTTGGTTTAGGATTTCTCCAAGCTCATGTGTTCATAGTGATGACATTGGCTGTGGAGTGCCTCAAGGTTCCCCGGCTTCCAGTTATTATGGTTGCCATCCTTGTGGTGTAGTTCTACCTTATCTCCAGGCATAAACCGTAGTCCACAGGCCTCACATGTATAGTCTTGTTTCTTCAAGACTTTCACAGTTACTCCATCGTAGAATTTTGATTCCCGTTGAGCATAGTATATGAAGTCCCCGTTATACGGGGTGTTTTCCTTAGCTACCATGACATATTTATTGGCTTGCCATTTTACTGTTGGAAATGCCTTTTTAATGAGCATTTTTGAGCTGTAACGGTCGTTTTTCTTCTCTTTGTTGAAAACCACAAAGGTTCGATGATTCATTCCCCATAATCCATGTTTGGACATGTCGCAATATTGATGGTATTTACGCCACCCTCTTACAATTGGGGCTAGTTTTTGTGCTTTGTCTTGAGAACCATAATTAGAGTTATTGACGATGGATTTAACCTTACTCCTAAAGGTTTGATAGTTATCTCTTGATGGAACACAAATGAATTTCCCATTGGGTTTTACTTTGAAATTCCA
>JAJEAQ010000783.1 GCA_022822685.1 Trichodesmium sp. jk18x7bins.61 | reverse complement strand
GGGTGTTTATGGGGTTGGAGTTTGTGTTTGTGTGTTGGTGGTTTGGTTGTTTGGGGTGGGTTTTATGTTGACTGTTAAGTACTTGATGTGTATCTGGGGCTGTGATTCTGAGGCGACTTGATTGGGAGGGGGCTTGTTTTTTGGCTGGGGGAGTTAAAGGAACTCTTCTTACGGGGTTGGGGTTAAAACCCCCTACAACTCCTATTTCTAGGGTAAATTTTGCCTCACCCATGTTATCAGTTGGTACTATCCTGGAGGCATTCACTTATGTAGGGAGGTTTCATAGAACGTTTCTACATAAGTGTTTAACCCTCTGGTTCTTAAGCTACCGACTGGCAACGCATCCGAAAGATAGGGAATTGACTAGGGAATTGAAATACTCCCGACGCTGCGCTTAAGTGACAGCGCGTGATTCTTCAACCGAAATCTTATCCATTGCGCCTCAGACACCAGGTTATGTCCTCCCCATCTTTGATCTGCTTATTATCACAAAATACTTCTTGCTTGTCAAGGGGTGCATATGTCTTATTTGTGGTATGCGAAGGCTGACGCTAGATCTCATTCCGACGCCGGCCCGTCGCACCAGAGCGCGACACCGAACGCCAGGCGTGTTAATATTACAACCATAAGTACTTGACATACTCCCAACGGTGTGCGATTATGACACCGTGGGATTCTTCTTTGAGCCTGTCGGCTCCCTGTTCAGGTCGCCACGAAACAGGGAGCCGACAGGCTCAACCGAAATCTTATCCATTGCGGTTTAGACACTAGGTGATGTCGTACTCCTGTGCAAGTTGCTATTCTAACGAAATACCTCGTGCTTGTCAAAAAGCTAAATTTAGTAGTCTTTAGTCAGTCGAGATTTTTCACCCTACCTAGCCCAGTAGGATGTTACCATAATTTTTACTATTGCCTATTGTATCTATAATGCAATGCCGGTATATTTGATCTAATCTCCTACTTGCTCTTAATTTCCAGTCAAATAATCCTTAATTAAACCAACTCCACTTTTGACAACTTCATAACCCAAAATTAGAATTAGACTACTTAAAACTGCTCCCATTATACAAAGCACTAAACCACCCAAGCTAATAGCACCATCGTCATCTAGCAAACCAAAACCAGTTACAAAAATCCCGATCGCTGGTAAAGTATTTGTTCCCGGGATGGGAATCATCATCGAAATTGCCATCATCGCGATTGCACAACCTATCACCATTCTACCTATAAAACTGGTGCAAATATAACTCAAACGTGGACGGGATATCAATTCTATTTTCTGTAACCACGGCAGGCCTGATTTAAAAACACCTTGCACTTTTTCTAGAGAAATTGAGTGATTTAACCAATTCTTTGGTAACCAAGGAGTTTGAGAACCTACTATTAGTTGAACTGCCAATAATAATAATAAAATACCAAAAGGAATTGAGTAACCAGGAGCAGGTACTGGTAATGCTGAAGGCAGAGACAATATCACTAACAAAAAACCAAAAATCCGCTCTCTTGCCAACTCCATAATATCTCCTAAAGTTACTTTATAAGTACGTTCTTCATCAAAAAAATATCGTTGTAGTTCTACAGATAATTTAGCCACAGATATCAATTATAAAATCAATTTTTCAAGGTAAGGAATAAGAAAGAAAGCAGAAGTTGATTTGGTTAATCAAGGTAGCAATTCCCATTCAAGCCAACCCAATATAATACAAATTTTTGTTGGGTTGCGCAGCACGCTTAACCCAACCTATGGCATGATAACTAATTATCATTGAGGCATAAAAATTAATCTCAATTTTTATTCCCGCAAAAATTTATTAGGTGCCAACAGTCCAAGAATTCATGTATTCAATTTGTTCTGGAGTTAAAGTATCAATTCCAATATCCATTGCCTGCAATTTCAAGCGGGCAATTTCTTTGTCAACTTCCATGGGGATTGAGTGTAAACCAGGTTCTAATTTACCTTTGTTCTTAACTAGATATTCGCAAGCTAATGCCTGGTTGGCAAAACTCATATCCATAACTGCACTGGGATGACCTTCAGCAGCAGCTAAGTTAATTAATCGCCCTTCACCTAATATAATTACAGATTTACCACTCTTAAGTTGATACTGTTGAGTGAAAGGTCTCACTGTCTTAATCTCAGCGGCTTTTTCACCCAAAGTTTTCAAGTCAATTTCAATATCAAAGTGACCGGAGTTGCAAACTATTGCACCATCTTTCATCACATCGAAATGCTCGCCACGAATGACATGTTTATTACCAGTAACAGTGATGAATAAATCACCAACAGGAGCAGCTTCTGCCATTGGCATGACACGGAAACCATCCATGACTGCTTCAATAGCACGAACTGGATCGACTTCAGTGATGATTACATTTGCACCCAAACCACGGGCACGAAGTGCAGCACCTTTACCGCACCATCCATAACCTACAACTACAGTGTTTTTACCTGCTAAGAGAATATTGGTAGCACGGATGATACCATCTAGGGTAGACTGGCCTGTACCATAGCGGTTATCAAAGAAGTGTTTGGTGTCGGCATCATTAACGTTCATCGCGGGGAAAGTCAGTACCCCATCATTGAACATTGCCCGTAGACGAACAATACCTGTTGTAGTTTCTTCTGTGGTACCAATGATATCGGCAATTTGGTTTTGTCTATTTTTGATGAGGGTGGCAACAACATCACTACCATCGTCAATGATAATATTAGGCTTATGATCTAAAGCAATTTCGACGTGGCGCAGATATGTTTCTGAGTCTTCTCCTTTCAAAGCGAATACAGAGATACCATAATCAACCACGAGGCTAGCAGCTACATCATCTTGAGTAGATAAAGGGTTACTAGCAATTAATAGCGCATCAGCTCCACCATTTTTCAGGGCGATCGCTAAATGAGCTGTTTCAGTTGTCACATGGCAGCAAGCTGTTAATTTAATCCCACTTAATGGCTTTTCTGTTGCGAAGCGTTCTTGAATTTGGCGCAGAACAGGCATTTCTCTGCCTGCCCATTCAATCCTTTGTTTTCCTAGAGGGGCCAGAGATTGGTCTTTGACTTCGTGTTTAATTTTGACTGGTGTTGCAACCATTCACTTATTTCCTTAAAATCCTAGATTATTTTAGTTGAAGTGACGCTCCTACACGCTTCGCTTTCGCTTTTAGTGTAGGCTTCTGATGTCTGCCTGAGACGATCAGAACTTCCTGAGCGGGCTCTCCCCATTCAGGGCGTTTTATAGTGAGGTACGCGCCCTGCCCCACTTTACCTTTTTAAGTTCTTATTTTAGAGTGAGCATTAAGGGCTTCTTCTCTACAACTGATTATAACACATATGGTTAAAATATCGAAGTAGAGAGAAAATTATCGTCAGCAAATATCGACGCCGGGAGAAGCTAATCTTGCACTTCTATGCAGTTTCATCAGGACTTCACATTATGATCATACTAGGCATTAACTCTGTTTACCATGAATCAGCCGCAGCCTTGGTAGTTGATGGGTAGAATCGTTGCTGCTGCTTAAGAAGAGCGTTTTAACCGTATCAAACATGCTAAACCAGCACGGGTAGACAATCCAAATGTGTTGCCAGTCCAAGCAATTCAATTTGGCCTGGAGTATGCCAAAATTGCTCCTGACTCTATTGATGCTGTTGCTTTTTCCTTTGAGCCGAAAATCCGCAAGCAGCACTTTCAAGTATATCCTTTAAGTCAAACAGGAGATTGGGGAGACAAAGAAGGGGAAGCCAAATTCCGGGCAGCCTTAGGTGAAGTCAAACACAACATCGCCCAAATACTAGGTGTTGATATCAGTAACAAATTTCACTGGTGATCCCACCATCTTGCCCATGCTGCCTCTAGTTTCTATCCCTTAAATTTTAGTAACTCTGGAATTTTGGTGCTAGAAGGGATTGCTGAAAATGCTAGCACGATGATGGCCTATGCAGAAGACACCAAAATCAAAATATTGCATCAAATTCACTACCCACACTCCTTGGGTTTTCTGTGGGAAAAATTAAGCCAATATTTGAGCTTTACAGAATATGATGCTTATAAGGTAATGGGCATGGCCGCTTATGGTGATGCTAGTCAGGTTCGCGATCGCCTGAGTGCTTTGGCTCAAATTAGCGAGAGCGACTTTCTTCTCAATCCTGATATCCTACGCTTTCGCCTGCCAGATTATGAACCGCTAGAATCCTTGTTAGGTAAAGCCAGAAATCCAGATGAGGCCATCTATAGTAACCACTATCATATTGCAGCCGCCCTACAGGAATATACAGAAGAGGTCATCCTGAGCTTGGTACAGCATTTGTATCAACTCTATCCATCAGATAATTTATGTCTAGCTGGAGAGGTTGCTCTTAACTGTGTCTGCAACTGGTACATTAAAGAAAAAGGACCTTATACTAATATCTCTATCCTTTCAGCACCACACGATGGAGGCACTGCCATTGGTGCAGCCTTGTACCTCTACCACAATCTGTTTGGCAAACCCGCCCTGGGTAGATCACAATTGAATCCCTACACCGGTCCAAGCTACAGCGATGAACAGATTGCAGTGGCTATTCATGAGGCCAATTTAGTTCCCCACCCTTGCCACGATCCAGTATTGGTAGCCACAGAGCTGGTGGCTGAGGGGAAAACTGTAGGTTGGTTCCAAAATCGTATGGAATTAGGACTAATATCATGTCTCATTGAACAACCATAATAAACCTTGCTGCTGAGAACCAGCAGCAAGGTTGCATGCCATGTCCCTACATTAGGGTTAATTAATGCGACTTGATATAAGGGATCTGGGAAACCGCTCCCTACTTGCCGAGCCGCGCACTAAAAAATATCGGGAACGGATGAATCGCCTAGTTAAACATCGTGAGGATTTTCGCCCATTTTGCCCTAGTGTGCTGATGGATAAAGCCGATTCAATGGTTTGAATTAGGTCGGCCTTCAGAAATCTTCAAATATATGCTATGTACTTGCTCTGTACGAGAAACTAAAAAAGGGGAAATTCCTGCTGTCACCCACGCCGATGGTACAGCACGCATTCAGTTAGTTGACTCCCGGAAACTAACCTTATACATTAAGGAGAATGGTGGGAAGCCTTTTAGTGCTGAAATTGTTCAGAAAGCAGCACCAGACTTGGAGGAATTGTGTCATGTACTGGAGGGAGAGGGGGTAAATGTTCGTCGTCCAGAAATTATTGATTGCTCGCAGCCATACAAAACTTCAGATTTTGAAGCAAGTGGTCAGTATGGGGCAATGCCTAGAGATTTGCTGTTGGTGGTAGGGAACGAAATTATTGAAGCACCGATGGCTTGGCGATCGCGATTTTTTGAATACCCTCCCTACCGAACTCTGCTCAAAGAATATTTCTGGCACGGTGCTAAATGGACTGCTGCTCCTAAACCTTTAAGGAGTGATAATCTATATGATGAAAGCTACCCAACTTGTTCTGAGTCTATGAACGCAAGCAGGAAGTTAGCCATTACATTGAATGGTTCGAGAAAAACGACTACATGATTCGCAAAATGCCGGAAGATATTTATTTTGAGGGATTTGGTGATGTAGTTTGTCACGAAAATAGGGCTATTATCGGTCATGATATCCCCTCAGATATTCCCAGTGGTGAGTTTTTAAAGGAAATTGTTCCCGATCTGAAAATTTTGACTCAGATGAAAATTGTGGATGACCATTATTTCCATCTGGCAATGGCACTTGGTTTTATTAATGCAGATACTGTTATTTACTACCCACCAGCATTTGACTCGGAATCAGTAGCAGGGTTAAAAAAGCGATCGCTAATCCGATTCCAGTTAGTAGTACAGATGCTAATGAGTATTTTGCCTGTAATAATTTGGTGATTGGTAATACGGTGTTATTGGATAATTGCACAGACAAATTGCGCTCAGATTTGGCAGCTTGTGGTTATCAAGTTCGCACTTGCGATATGTCTGAGTTTAAGAAAGGTGGTGGTTCATTACGATGTCTAGTTTGATCTTTTACAGGGTCTAATATTTGACAAATATCATTTTAGTTTAATTAGGGTAGGTAAATATTAGGCTAGTTTACCATTGATATCAATAACTCAACATTTGACTACTTCTGCCAAATTTCAGTCTGATATCAGATCAGACTCATTACCTATCAGAACTTACGCAACGGCACTATCTATATTGTCAATATTCCTAATAGTGACCAATTTTTACCCTATATATAGCGTGAATGCATAAGTCCTGATCTATATAAAAATCTGTATTTGTAGGTTGGGTTGAGGCAACGTTTAGGATAAATCCAACATTAATAATACATCAGCAGGGCGCGAGTTGGGTTTTACTCTACAAATTGACGTTCCGAATGTGAGTTGAAATGTTTTATAGTGAGGTGCGCATCCTGTTCAATCTACGGATCATCATCAGCTATCTAATAAGATAAATCCCACACTGAAAAATGTCAGTATAGGTCTGATCCCAAAGGAAACTCATCCTCACAAACTTCACTCAGACAAGTTAGCCTTGTTTGTCGTGATGACTTTCAGCGATCAACCTCTGACTATGAAATCTGCAAAGTTAGCTGGGCAAACTATCTAGTTAACACATGCTACTTCAGGTACAGCATCATCATGCTCTACCCGGAACACATTAGCACTTAGATTAGCTACAATCTGTTTTCCTTGTTGAGTTAGATTCAGATAAGTGGTTGCATCCTTAACATAACGATAAACTACATTCCAGTAAAACTTAGGATAACCCTGACGTAAATCTCCTGGACTATTGTATCCTAAGATTTTATTCTGGCCTGTTTCTTCAAATTCATAGAATAGAGCACTAATTTTTTGCAAATAGCGGGGATCACTCAACTGACCAATTAAATCTGCTGCCCTAACTAAACCAGGGTATTTTACCGTATCCTGATGATCCTCATCTGCCGGTACTGGAAAACGAGTCAGTTCTATATTGCCCTTAATTACTTCTGCGTCAATTAACTTATGACCTCCAAAGCGTTCCTCAATAAATAGTTGACCTCGATCAACATGATAGGGAGTTAGACTAGCATCTGTAGCACCTCTAGGTAAAGATACTTTCATATCATCTATACCAGTAGCATACAATCTTAAATCCCCTCGATCTTGACGACATACCCCCTTGACATACCCAATATCGTGACAGAGTAATGATATGTGAAAATGTAGCCAATCTTCACAAGATACCCCACCTTCACGGATATGCTTTCCTCGTAATATTTCTTGTCCAACTAAAGTGACAAGAATAGTATGTTCCACATTGTGATATAGACCATCACTATTGGCAATATTTTCCAATGCCATCCCAGCAGCCCAGGCAATAATATCAGCATAATCGGCTTTATATCCACCATAAGTATGACGATAGCCATTGGTGAGCCTTTTGATGAAAGCATCAATTAGAAGTTCAGTAGAGTTAAACATCTGTAGTATCCTCATCCTAGTTTACTACTTCAGTGAATTTATACTTATTTTTATTTACCATCATAAACAGATTACTTAATCTAATTTTATTATTGTCATCAAAGTTATACATCTATCCTACGCATTATCCACATTGATAATTAATCAAATTGTTTCATATATCACTTGACCTACTGATATTTATAGAATTTATCAACGAAATTTCAACTCACAAGCAGTTGAGAAACAGCAAAGCAATCAGGGAAATGGAAAAAGTTTGCTCACTACTGGCCTTTAATATCTGTAATTTTTACGGTTAACTAAAATATTACATAAGTATTTTCTCATATATCGCTATTGATTTAACAATATAATTTTATTTTAAGTTATTAGTTAAATAAATTTAACTTCTGCTCATTGCTCATTTCTTGTTACAAATACTTAATAGCCGTCGAGCATAATGGCATGTTACCAATTAATTACATTTATTTGATTTTTAATTGGATTTTCTCTGTCGTCTATCTATATAGTTTTTGCAACTAGATCTGATATTAAATCTAATTTCAAGTAGAATAATTAGTTATTTATTTCTCTGATGTTCACTATTGACACATTCAGTTTAGCATTTTATATTTAAGATAGCTAGCCTTGACTAGGAAGCGATTATAAAACTGCAAGATCCTGTGTATAGATCATTAATATATTTAGCAACAATGTTCTTGAGCACACAGCTTTAATTACCAACACTTTATACCATCCAGATTTTAACTGCACAACTTATTATATATGATCAAATCTCAAATTGTCTGTGATGAATATCCACTATAAGTTGTGACTGTGAAAAGATATTTGTGTGATCTACATCACGCAAAACAAATATTATTATTACGTGCATCTATACAAATAAACAGAATCACAATGAATAATCACAAAGAAAAGTATCAAAAAAAAAATTTTTTTTGCCAGCAAATCAAGAAAATAGTATATTTGAAAAACTTCCTGAAGAAGTTAAACAATGGGCATCTAGCTTACCTTGGCGTCAACGTCGCTTTGTTTTATCATTTTTCTATATTTTGTGTGCTTCTTCTCCTGAGAAACAAGCAGAATTTTTAGATGATTATATAGCTGATAGTCTAGCAGTAAAAATGCTGCAGGATATAGACACAGTGAAGAGAGTGAACAAATATCTGAGACGGTTTCGTGCTAAAACAAATATTAATGAGTATGTCCTCCGAAACTATATTCGACAATATTATATTCATTCAACTCAAGATGTGCGCTGTCAAGCTAAACAGTACTTAGAATCTGCCTTCAAGTTAGTCGTTAATACAGAAGAAAGAAATCAAATACTCAACTATGTATTAGGATTTGAGCTGATTAAAATTATGTTCGCGATGAGTTGGCTACAACATGAAAGATTAGCTCGTCTACAGACAAATCAAGAAAATTTTATTAATACATACATAAAACCAATTCAGTATGCCCATAAATTAAATGGTATTATTGTACCTAAAGATCAAGGTATATTTTTTGCTAAAAGGGATTATTATGTGCAAATACCTGATATATCTTCTAAAAAATTAGTAGAACTAATAATAGCAACTTTTACTACTGAGAAAGTTATTAAATGTGGTTTTGCTATCAATCGCCATATTAAAGCTTTAAGATTTGAATTTGATTATATATTTCAACAGCAAGAGCCAGAAGAAATTTTTCCTTTAGAATTTGAGTCGATCAGTAATTAGAAATTTTTTAATTGCCACTCCATGCAACTTTTTTTAACATCCTATATTTCAATAAATTTGAGAATGAGTTTTTGAACATAAAAGCTTGAAACTATTTTATTTACCTATAAAACGGTAAATCATACAGATGCTAAACTGGTGAAATGCTTGCCTTAGTACCTGCTCTTGTTTTATTCTGCCTTCGACTTTTTTTGAAGACTACAAACTTGGAGTAGTACAAGGAATATGGAACCTAAGAGCTACTTAAATAGAAAGAGAAGATTTGTGCATTATTACTTGACTTTTATCTTGTTAGAGAACGAAGCGAGTTACAATTAACTATGAACTTATATGTAAATATATGTTTTACTAGCTGTTATAAGCATCCATGAAAATAATGATACGATTAGATGAGAATTATTGGTGTTTCAGATTAGGCCTAATGGTAGAATGCAAACAACTTTGAATACACCGAATACTGTTAGCATATAATTAAGTACACTATAACTCAGGAGCCTGTCGTGCTGCTATCAAAAGGATTTGAAGTAGAAATGTACACTGGCACACCCCAAGGTGATATTGTTGGCTTATCACAGCAAATTGTGGCCAATGTAGAAGGGTTTGTGAGGGAACCAGATAGTAGAAACGTAGAATATACGACTGCGCCAATATGTGGCTATGATCGACTTCTATGTGCTCTAGTCAGACCAAGACTAAAACTACGAAGCTATTTAAACACTTTAGGAGATTACACTATAATTCCAGGCAGTACCCTATTTTTAGGGGATAGCAATATCTTCTATCGTTCTGATCCAAACAACCCATATCACACATATATAGAGCAAACCTATGGTAGTACGGTTGTCACAACCAGTATTCATATAAATGTTGGTATTAGTGACCCAGAATTACTGATGCAGGCTATTCGCTTGATTCGGATGGAAGCTCCTTTATACTTAGCTCTCAGTGCTTCCTCTCCTTTTTTGGATGGTCAAGTTACAGGGTTTCACTCTACTCGTTGGGCAACTTTCCCCAAAACTCCCACCGATGTCCCTTTATTTGAAAGTCATAATCATTTGATTAAATGGACAGAAGAGAAAATTTCCACAGGCATTATGCAAAATGTCCGTCATCTTTGGTGTTCTGTGCGACCTAACGGCGATCGCCGTCCTTACGATCTTAATCGTCTAGAACTCAGAATTTGTGACTTTGTAGGTGATCCAGTTATACAAATAGCCTTGGTGGCCTTATTAGAAGCTCGTCTTTGGCAGTTATTTCATGATCCTACCCTTGATCCGTTAGAAAAAAGTGACTTACCTGCAACTAGCCGTTTAGAAGATTTAGTAACTTTGGCAGACAATAATGAAATTGCAGTAGCTCATCATAGCCTTGAAGCTCAACTCTATCATTGGCAAGATGGTAGAACTATTTTGGCTAAAAATTGGATTGAGGAAATTTATCAACAAGTTCTACCTTATGCTAAAGAACGTGGTTTTAGTTGCTTTCTTTCACCTATTAAAAAAATTCTTCGAGAAGGTAATACAGCACAAAAATGGTTAAAGCAATATGAAAGTAGTCTTGACAGTCGGAATGTAATTAAATTAGCAACTCTGGAAATGGCCAAACGAGAAGAAGACCTCGAAGATAAGCTGTGTCAATTGATAGTTGCTTAACTTTCGACTTATTTGATTAATTTTATACCTCTAGTTGAAATAGACAGGTGATTTGGGAAAATTGTGTATTGAGCAATTATTATTCCCATTTCTTGATCAAATATCACATATTTAAGTTGTGAATGTTTGTTGATATCAAATTCATTTATGCACTATTCTTTGGTATTCCTGTAGATGTAGTGAACAGTTAAAATAAATCATTAATTCCTGATATTAATCCCCTAAATATTACTATATGTATGGTTAAATTTATGAAATATATATGTGGAAAACTCGCTTCTTAAAATCTACTGATAAATTATT
>JAJEAQ010000141.1 GCA_022822685.1 Trichodesmium sp. jk18x7bins.61 | reverse complement strand
CTGCATGGCTATATTTTGAGTCTCCCTGTTTACTATGGATATATGGAATGGCAATAGTCGCTCTTGTTGCTGATAGCATTGCTGTTGTCAGGTGTAAACAAAAATCTATATTCAATGAATTCATAGGATTTGCAGCTATCTATTTATCAGTACCTCTAGCATACACAGCTACCACAAGCAACATTTCCTTTGCTGCTGTAGCAATCTGGGTACTGAATACCTTATTTTTAGTAGTGCTATATTTACGCTCAAATTACGGAAACAGAAAACTAGTTCTCTTTGGCCTGGAATAGTAGATCACGGAAGTACAACCCTGATTGTGATAGCTCTTTACTGGTGCAACTACTTAAATATAGCAACTGCTCTATCCTTTGCTGTCGCTTTATTAAAGTTAGTCGCGATCGTCTTTCAGTTAAATTGGTATCGCACAGCCAAATTTCATTCTGTAACAATATTTGAAACCCGTTTTGCCTTGTTTTATATTGCTATTGCTGCTATAAGTGTTCTTCCTGCTCGTTTACCTAGCGCTTAGTTTTTAGACAAAATTAAAGTAAATGAATAATAGCAATTTTATTATATTTGGGGTTGATGTTAATTTTTATTACTTCAAAAGTTCTTAAGGAATTGCCATCGGCTAAGAAAATAGAGTAATTTGTTGTTGTTCTCGCAGGCAGGAATAAACATTGATTAAAGACTTCTTGCCTATGGTTGAGAGGTAAAAAATTGTGTTCTCCAATTCTTAAAAGGCGGCTTGATTGTAAAAAGAAAGTTGACCTTGGTAATTAAGGATATCAGCAGGTGTAGAAAATTGTTCACACCACCTCAAGGCCAAAAACCATTTAGCTTCTGAAAGTCTTTGATATTCTCGGTTTGGGTTAGGGTGTTGTAAAACTTTGTATCCTCCATCACTGGTGAAAATTGTTCCACCTAAAAAACCAAACATTATGCCAATGGTATTACCCATGTTGAACTAGCTCCATCCATAATGTCAGAGATACTGCACTGTTTCACAAAATTCAAAGGTGTCGAGCCTCGCGTCGAGGACAGGATGAGGCTAACAAAATGCGGACACAGGTTCCACACACAGCCCCTTCGCACCATTAGTCAGTAGAGGTTTTGTCGCTAATAGTGCAATTAAGCGGATTCTATATAACAGTAATTTCAGGCGATTATTTCACATAATTTAGTTGTGAAATTATTTGTGACATATTTTCCAGTAAAATAGTATGGCTCTTTTAACTTCCCATAATGAAGCAAGCAGAATCCTCAGTAGTGGCTAGGCAACGAAACCTATATTGCTTGCTACTACTAACTTTCACTATCGCTTTTATTTACTCATCCGACTCATTTAGTTTCCACATCTACTGCGACTAAACCTTCAGTATTGGAGGCGAGAGTCTCTCTCTTTTTGAGTTGTTTTTTGTGCATTTTTTGTTATGATTATCTAGCTAAAAATATGACTGAAAATCGGAATATCAGCCTCTTGACTACTGACTACTGACTACTGATAACTTATGTATGATAAGTTTTATACCTTATGAGTATCTTATCGGCTGTTAAATATATACTCTATTATTTTCAGTATATATTTATGATTCATTTAAGAGCTTGTGTTCTGATTAACTTTTGCACAGTCACCAAAACCCTATTTAACTCATAGCCACGTCGCTGTGGATTTTTTAAATAAGCTTGCTGCTCTGCCTCAATCATCTCTACATCTTGCTTTACTAACCCATCAAGTAGTTTTTGAGCTGAACCAAATAAACTTTGTTTCACAAATCGTCTAAACCATTCTGGTAGTTTATGTAAACGCCAAAAGGCATGGAGTGATGTAAAGTGAATTAAATAAGCTTGGGTTTCCACTTCATTAATAGGTAATAAAAGACAATTAATTTTAAAATCTTTTCCCAGGTTAGAAACCAAATTTGGATAGATATAACTAACATTTAACGGCTCTGGATGAAGTTGTCGTAAACTGGGAAAGAATAGTTGAAATATCGACCAAATTTTGTCAATTTTGTAATAGTTTTGAGCTTGATAATAAGCATCTACTTGGCGATCGCTTTCCGATAAGTTTATTAATTCCGCCGCTGTCCATGCTTGCCAATTTTGATGTAAATGTCCATGGTGCATATCCATTAAATTTTCAACTAAATAGGAGTAGTGAGCCCGACATTTGATCACGGAAATTGTAGCGATATAGTTAAGATGTTCCCACTCATAAATTTCTAAAGGAAAAACTGAATTTGAGCAGGATTTATCTCCTGGAAATATCCAGATAAAACCGTATAGCTCCTGTACTGGAAAAGTCCGAATTTTACAGCTAGGTAATTTTTGATTCTTGACTAAATAGGGTACATAAGAACATTTACCACTTGACTCAAAACGCCATCCATGATATGCACATTCTAGTTGCTCCGCGATCGCGCGACCAGAACTAAGCTTGACAAAACGATGAGGGCAAATATCTTCCAGAGCATGGACTTTTCCACTTTGCCCCCGGTAAAGGACGATCGCTTGATGCCAAAGAGTAACACTGACAGGCTCAGATTTAACCTCGATACTGCGAGCAACAGCATACCAGTGATTTTGGTTAATTCCCAAGTTACGGATATCATGGTGACAGTTCATTTTAGAGGAAGACATAACACTTACGGAAAATAATTGAATTAAGCAAGAAGGAAGGAAGAAAGTTCGGTTATTACACAGGCAAAACTTCTTACCTATTTGTCATTAAGGATTTAATACTCTACTTTCTATACCCTATCTGCAATTGATTAGGGCTTGTAGACAGGGAGTGGTTGACAAAGATATCCCTATCCCATTTTCCCTTATGCCTTTTGCCTGCTTCAAGGTTAATAATTAATAACTAATTCAGTAGTTTGACAGGAGAAATTCACAATGATTACTATTCCAGAGTATCAAATTTTTGCCAAAATTTATGAGGGTAGTAATTCCATAGTTTATCGAGGTAAGCAAGAAAAGGATCATCTGCCTGTTGTACTTAAATTTAACAAAGGAAATTATCGTTCCGAAGCTGAAAATAATCGATATAGAAAAGAATATGAAATTATTAGCTCTTTAAGTTTATCAGGGGTGATTAAAGCCTATGAATTAGAAAAATAAA
>JAJEAQ010000638.1 GCA_022822685.1 Trichodesmium sp. jk18x7bins.61 | reverse complement strand
ATCAGCCTATCAGGGATAATTTGGCTGTTTCATAAATAACCCAGTTTCGGCTGTCGCCGACATGAATAATCGACAACGCGCGACTTCGTTCACCTTTCCATTTCCTTCCCTCTTGCTCCTGAACCATCTAATCCCTGATGGGTGAGCCTACTTTGAGCCTGTCGCCGAAAACGGGACTTGCATTCGGAGTGTTTCATTACTTACTCCAAGAGTAGTCGGACTCATAGAGTCTTTTCCGTGTAGGCTCGGGGTGAAAATCCCTAGGGGACTCAGTGTCCCGTTTCAGATGACCTGTTGAGCCTGTCGGCGACCTGAACAGGTCGCGCTCCAGCGATTATGACCAAGATTCGGTTTAAACTCTCCCCCAAACCATCAAAGGCACAGAAAGAAAAGCAAGGAAAAACAGGATTTGTTCCAGGAATAGAGAGGGTAATCGAAAGAACCAACTCGAGTATGGAAAGATGTAAAAGCTTGACCAAAAACGCAAGAAAGAACTCTTAACCATGCTACGGCCAAGATTAATCTTGGTTTGATCCGACTGATGCTCAAGAGGTTAGGGATAAACGCTGCCGATACCAAGTGGGTTCTATATAGTGTACTTGCGTAAGTCCTGTTAATAAAAAAAATCTTTGTTTGTAGTTGCGCTTGAGCGCCATAATTAGCTTTATGCCACTCAGATGAAAAGCTCAGACGGATTCGTCAAATGGGACGAAAGAAATGGAAGCGTGAATGTGGCTATCATCGACCCTCGTTGTCTGTTAGCTCCGCATTCCGTAGGAAAACCACCATGTTTAGACTGAAAGTGATATTTGGAGGTAAGTTGCGCCGACGTTTCATGTCGCGAAGCTAAAATTTCGACTCTCAAGCTGTGGAGTTATTTGTACCGTGTGCGATTCTCAATCCCATGATTCAAAGTGGTAAGCCAGAAAGTTACAAGGTGAATTTCTAGTTCAGACCACCACTAGGGGCAGTTTGGCGATTCGCGTTTCATGTGCGTAGCAAAGCAAGCCGGGAAGGAATCCCTACCTTCATGCAACAAAGCCACCCAAATAAAAAAAACTGACTCTCGCGATCGCCACTGCTTGACTATTCTACGACCCATTCTGAAGAATCCAAAATCTAAATTTGATAATTTCATCAGGGATTTCCCAGAAAATAAGTTATCCATCTTGTGGGCTGGTTATCCTGCCTGCCCCACCAGCATCATGGGAGATTTTAGGAAAGCCCATCAAAAAACATCCCAAATTTTTTTTGATTTAGAAGTTCCTAATTAGTAGTCAATCTATTACAAAAAGTAGTATATTTGTAACAATGTTAATAAAAGCACCTAGAAAATATTTGAAAGTAGAGTTATGGCAACTTTTCGAGATATTCTTAAATATTACCAAGCATACAAGCCAATTTCTATCTTGAGCATTGGGTCATCAAGCGCTCTAGAAATCATTGATTTAATAGTTCCCTATGGGGTAGGCCAGATTTTGAACATACTCTCAGGCCGTTCAGCAGATTGGCCAATGGAAAACTTAATTGAAGCGATCGCCCACCTAACAGGAGTACCACGGAATCAGACATTATCCCTATCAATTCCATTAGGGTTAATATTTCTCATCTCCATTACCAAAAGTCCAGCTCAAGCTTGGTTAGGCCATTGGTATCACTGGCTAGTTCCCCTGAGTGCACGTCGAGATCATTTCCAAGACGCCATCAAAAAAATCCTCACTCTACCCCTTGAATTCTATGAGGAAAATAATCCGGGACGTATAGGAAACCGCATAACTAAAGGAGTAGACTACCACACCTGGACTTATCCAGAAATTGCTGGTGTATTAATACCTAAATTAGTGCGTGTGGTTGGCATTTTTATAGTCATCTTTTTAATAGAATGGCAGATTGGTATTTTACTTCTGGCTTCTTTTATCTTGATCCTAAGCTTCAATATCAAAAATCTCCAAAATCTTGCCAATAAAGAACTAACTTACGATCAATATGAAGAAAACACAGAAAGTCACAACTCGGAAATTATTACCAATATAAAAACAGTCAAAGCATTTGCCAGAGAAACTCAAGAATTGCAAAGACAAACTACTCGGATTAACCGAGCCTTCAAAGTGATCATCAATCGAACTCATCGAGGCTATATTAAGCTTTTCATGTACAATATGACAGTAGTTGAACTTTGCCTTTTCTTAATTCTAGGCTTAACATTATCAGCAACATTGGCGGGTAAAATATCTCTAGGATACTTTGTGACAATATATACCCTAGCAAGCATGGCTTATGCAGAAATAACTCCCATCAGTCAAACCACTGAAGAGTTTATTTGTCGCTATGCTCCAATGATTCGTTTCCATGAATTTATGCAGTTACCCATAAGTCCTGATGCTGCTAATTTAACAGCAGAAATTGCCAGAACGCCAGATATTAATTCCTATAAATTCGCAGGTAAAATTGAGTTTTCTGACTTAACTTTTGGCTACGATCCTAACAAACCTATTTTAAAAGATATCAATCTCTTGATTACACCATGCCAAACAATTGCCTTAGTAGGAAAATCTGGTTCAGGAAAATCTACTCTGGTCAGGTTACTATTTAGACACTTTCAACCCAATCAAGGCCAAATTTTAATAGATGGAGAAGATATTAATACCTTGAATATTACAGGTTATCGACGTAGATTAGCAATTGTTCATCAAGAAGTAGATATCTTCAATGGCACTTTGTTAAATAACCTGATGTACGGTAATCCTCAAGCAACTCTTGCACAAGTTAAGCAGGCTTGTCAAATTGCCAAAGCTGATGAATTTATTGAACAAATGCCTCAAGGTTATTATACAGTTGTTGGCGAAAGAGGAATGCGATTATCTGGTGGTCAAAGACAACGTTTAGGAATTGCTAGAGCATTGTTAGTAGAACCAGATTTGCTAATTTTTGATGAAGCAACCTCTAGTTTAGACTATGAAAGTGAGCGCTCGATTCAGTTAGCAATGGGTAATATTTTTGGGACTCGCACCATGATTATTATTGCCCACAGACTAAGTACAATTAGAGAGGCAGATAAAATTGTAGTCCTTGACAAAGGTAGAATAATCGAAGTTGGTAGCCATCAGGAATTGTTGCGTCAAGAGGGTACTTATCAGCGACTACATTCATTGCAAGAGACTGGAGAGTTATTGGTTTAGATTGGGCAACAAGAAAGAATGTGTTTGCTGATAAATTTAACTGATGCCCCATACAGAGATTTTTAGATGAATAAACCACTGCGGTGCAAACCAACCAAATCTCAGAGATTCTTAATCAAGTAAATACTTGAACAGAATCCTCCTAGAGGTCCCCATCTATAATCTATGATGAGTGATATGAAATCTGGTTGTATGACCAATGTATATATAATGTAGGATAGAAAAAAAAGCGAGCTTGATAGAACTCCTTTAGGCTCTTTGCAGTCAGCAAGAATAGAAATAGCAATCAAATTAACCGGCGTTGCACTTATAGAACCCCTGCAGGTATCTTTTTCAAGTAAAATCAGCCTCTGAAGTAGCTAGTATATCAAGTAATTTCCGGCCTTGTAATGGCCCTGAATATCTATTCTATACCCCCCCGTTCGGGGGGGGTTTACCTTAAGGGCGGGGTTTTGATCAAACCAAGAAACTGTGAGGCTGATGATTAGGTAAGGATATCTCAAATGGGTTCTATAGACACAATCATCACAAAACCCTCTACTGACTACTGACTATTAACTACTAAATTTAAGTTAGTTATTTAACCAGATTTTATGATGGGGTAAGCGGGAGTGACTATTTGAACCTCTTTGACCAAATCTGAAATTATGGTCTTACAGCATTTTTCAGGATGGTGAGGTACGGTTTTACATAATCTCTATTCCCTATTTTCTTTTGCCTGTTGCTAGATGAGCTGTTGCCTACTTCCTCAGAATTTTGTACCTGAGCGGCGTTGCCAACTGCTGTAGGTTCCTTGAAAGTCCCAAATCCAGACCCATGAAAAGCAATAGCAATGGTCATCACTTCTGAAAGACTTATTCGGGAGCTACAGCGCCGCTCCCCAGGGAGAGATGGCAGTTGAGGTATTTGTTGGCAAAAGTCATCGAGAGCACAAAAAATTTTGGTAATGTCCAAACGTGATACAATATTAGTCATCATAGTAGGCTGGGTAAAGATTGGTTCAAACTTATTCTCAGCCTTTTTTTCAGCTTTGTCTAGCCCATCGAACTGACGTTAATATAAGAGTTTCTTAGAAATACCTAATTGTGATGAAATTAGTAATCTGGTGATATTTAAGATGAAATTTTTCCAAAAAACAGTTGCAGCTAATATTTTTTTTGTGTTACTATATATAAATGTGAGTCGTAAGGGTCGATGCCCGAGTGGTTAATGGGGGCGGACTGTAAATCCGCTGGCTATGCCTACGCTGGTTCAAATCCAGCTCGGCCCACTCACAAGTAGGATTGAAAAGAAAAAATGCCCGTGTGGCTCAATGGTAGAGCACACCCTTGGTAAGGGTGAGGTCACGAGTTCAATCCTCGTCACGGGCTCATTTATATCTATCTACAATTATTTAGCGTTCCCCTCCTAAACTGAATTATACTTGAGACGGTCATAACAACATCCAGGAATATTCCAACTAACGCATTTTATAGTGAGGTATGTCTCAAGCCTCGCTTTTTTTTTAGATTGAACGCAATCCATC
>JAJEAQ010000650.1 GCA_022822685.1 Trichodesmium sp. jk18x7bins.61 | reverse complement strand
CTGAGCAATAGATTTGAACGGCTTTTTATTAACAGTTTAAGCAGCTACGAAGACTGCAGAAACTGACCTAGTTGTTGGGCACGAAAAATTCTTTGTCTTAGATTCTTAACAATTTTCCTTACCTGCTTCCAGTTAATCTGTTACCAGTCGGTTAATTGTGCGGTGAATGACCTTTGTCGTATTTGTATTTGACATCTAACTTATGTCCTCGTTTGGTTTCTTTGTCAAATTCATTGACCTATAACTTCTAAGAGAAGTCTGCTATTCCTTTGAGCCCGTCGCCGACATGAACGGTCAGAGGCCAATTGGGAACCCCTATCCACCCTATTACAGGATGGCTTTTGCTTTTTCTCTCATCTTCTATCCGACAGAGGATTCTGCTTTGATTACTCTTGGCTTACTGATAGATTTCGACCTCTCTATCAGACTCTTTCGGACTTACCTTGTTGTATCAACTGAAGTTCTGAAATAGTTGAGCCACCCCCCGTAGAAAAGGATGGTTATTTCTTCTGCGGTGAGAGTTTTGTTTCTACATTCTCAGGAGTACCTAACCTTAGAATCACTCACTTACCTTTTTGGTTACAGCCTATCAGGGATAATTTGGCCTGTTTGTAAATGACGCAGTTTAATCAATAACTTAGTCTGTGTTCATCCTTCTATTTCTCCCTCTCGCTCCATTCCTCTTAATCCCTAGAGGCTTTGGCTATTAGGCTGCATTCCATCCTTTTCGTTACCTACTCCGGATGTGACGTACCGTTCTTTGACGGGTTACTCTATGTTGGCTAGGGGTAGAAAACCCTAGGAGACTGGGTGTCTCAGTTCAATTGACCAATTCAGGTCGCGCGTACATAACTTCTGTCTCCTACCTTTAAACCAGGCTCAATCCCAAGTCCATTGCCTAGATTTAATTGTAGTTTAACTACTTTTTATTGTTTGAAAAACTATCAATAAAAACATATATTTATCGGTAATATTCTGAGATATTTAGAACTCAAAAAAATCGAGATTCTCGGAATAGGTATCTTGAAGCTATCTCATCTAAATCATTACTTAAAGTTATTGTTTAGTGGTAATCTAATTTTAATTGGATTTCCCTTTGAGTTTGACGAAAAATTTTTATTGGTCAGAGAGACGCAAAATATTAGTCAATATTCAGATTGCGTCTCTACATATCTATGAAGCAAGAAATCAATTATCTGGAGTCAGAATTATTATGGGAAATTCTGTGCGACTAGGGAATGTATGGCTCCCTTGGGCATCCTCTGCTAATTGCTCCATTCTACCTTCTTCAAGAAGATAATGTAGTAGCTACTGGCTCATTTTCCTTTAGTAATGCTTGATCATCACTAGCATTTAGACTAGGCAACGATGAGTTATAACTACTATTAGTATAATAAGCCATCAAGCTAGCAGTTTCATGGGCAGATAAATTATCTAAGCAAACCATATTTATGGTTCCTTCTAAGTCAATCATTCTTGATAGATTAGTTTCGTCTGAAAGCACTGCTGCTGCTTGATGAATAATTGACCAATCTGTACGTTCTTGCCAGCGCCATTTTAGACTGCAGTAATTGATGGGTTTTACTACACCATTTTCATCTGGTTTTTGACCACTATGCTTAATAAATTCGGGAATAAAAATTCCTGTTGCTGGTTCTATTCCACGAGCTTGAACTGAGGCAATTAGCCTATTAAAATCGTTCAGAGAACGTGATTTGATATATGTCACCATCAGTACTCCTTGAGGTAATTCTCCAGTTTCAGCAACGAACCATAATTGCCCCCATAAAGTATTAACTGTTTGCCCTAAATTGCCAAAAATTTGCTGAATTTTAAGATGGTCATGGAGACTTTAGAATCATAATTTATGTCTCCAATTAGTTAAACTAAGCAATTCTGTCACCAAAATTACTCGTCTTCAGAACTGTGCATGAAAGTTTCCCTTCACACAGCTCCTCGATAATTCAGCCCTTGTCATTGGTACTGTTTCTGTGTATTTCGTCATAGCAGTGTCTATGTAATCATTCCAAATTGGAATATTTGTTATTGCTTCGATTCCTGTCTCTATGGTGTATCTCCAACACATCATCTTCCAGGAAGTAGTTCCCACAATATGAACAACGATTTTTCTGTTGTTTGAGCAGAGTTGCTATAACTTTGGGTATTCCGGGAGCTTTTCCTTTTCTAGAACTCCATATTTTAGATTTCCATCGTCAGGGCTGGCGTTTCCTTTCACCTTTATATGTCGTTCGATGGGAGTATGTTTATGCTGCTTGAGTACAGCCATTATTTTTCCATCTTTGACACAGGTGAATCTTTTTGTTCCTTCGATGGTTTTCCAGTATTTATTGTCTCTCCATGCTGAAGATTTGTGGGAGTGTCTTCTTTTAGCCCAAGATGCTAGCTTCCAGAATATCTGGTGTCGGTTGAAAACATCTTTACTTACTACACAAGAATAATAGTTTGCCCATCCTTGGATGATCGGGTTTAATCTATGTATTAGTGCTTTTTGGGGCACAGCCTTATGGGTATCTACTATTTTGGCGATAGTTTCATAATGTTCTTTAACCTTGGTTTTGCTAGGAGTTATTATTGTCTTGATTCCTAGCTGATTGCCATATCTATCGTGAGCAGTTCTGTATTTTCCTGCTGGGAATTGTCGGATATTAAATCCTAAGAAATCAAATCCTGGAGGATTATTATTATGTTCAAGTAGTGTATGGCATATCCTTGTTTTGGATTCTTTAAGCTCTAGGCCTATTTCCTTTAACCATTCCGTCACTAATCCCTTACAGTTAAGAGTGACTTCTATGTTCTCGTGCAGGATGACAAAATCGTCAGCGGATCTAATTACATGGGCTTTTGGTGTATATCCCATATATGTTTGAATCTTTTTCCCATTTTCTCTACCGTACTTATAATGTACTTTATGAAGAAATGCCTTGGTAATGAGTGATTCCAAGCCTTGTAAGGCTATATTCGCTAAGAGAGGGGAGATAACACCTCCCTGGGGTGTTCCTTCGTTGGTTGGGAATAGCTCGTCACCATCTAAAACTCCTGATTTTAACCAGGCTTTTATTTGCTGGTTAATTTTTGGGAAACTTCCAATTTTGTTAATCAGTACTTCATGCTTGATTCGGTCAAAGCATTGAGTTATATCTGCATCAAGGACGTATTTTTTACCTTTGTTGATTGCGTTGTATACTTGACCAATTGCATCATGGCATGATCTTCCTGGTCTAAATCCATAGCTATTTGGCTCGAATTTGGCTTCCCATTCGGGTTCTAGAGCCATTTTAACTAGGGCTTGTAATGCACGGTCATACATTGTGGGCATTCCTAATGGGCGTTTTTCTTGTTTTCCAGGTTTTGGAATCCATACTCTCCGAGTGGGTTTACATTTCCTGGATAATTTTAATTGCCCTACCAGCCTCAGACGTTGCTTTGGAGTTAATGATTTTACACCATCTACTCCTGCCGTCTTTTTGCCTTGGTTGTCTTGTGTTACCCGTCTGACCACTAAACATTTCGCAGACCAAGAATTTAACAGGGTTTTTTTGAAGCTTTCTAACTACCTTGACATCTCCACTTAACGCAGCTTTGTAGATTCGCTTTTGCAATTTATAAACTCGGCGTTCAATTGTTCGCCAGTTAAGTTCATTCCATTCCCACGTAGTCTTATCACTCGTATTAGACATATTATTTGCTATTTGTAACTCTACATTCTGAATTATCGTGAGTCCGTCAGCGTATCCTTTTAAGAAATTAAAAGGCATTTGCTTCTGATCCAATCCCGCTCAACCGTGCTCTCATTTCTGAGATGTTGCGCCTTGGCTGACTACTCTGTAAATCGACCCTGCAGAGAGACATCGGATGAGTTACTTCGTTCCTAATAACCATTGCTTGAATCTTTAGGGTGGTAAATCTCTACCGGAACGGATAATGCAAACTCAAGACAATGGTAGGCTTGAGTATCCTGAATGTTCTTCGCCTTTTGGCTCCAGTGTATCAACCTATTTCACTGGTACAAGGTGACGATAGTTACTTTACTTTAGACCTTGATTACCCATGGATTCTTGCTTGACAGGATTCCCTATTAGGTTTAGAGTTACTGCCGTTTAATCCCGCTTCTCGGATTGATGACCAGTCTCTACCGAGGGGACTATGCTTTCATCTCTTGCATCTGAGAGGAGGGGCTTACACCCTCATGGTTATTAAGTTTTCAAGGTTCGATTAGAACCTGGCAGTCAATCCTCCCAAACCCTTATGGGGCTTGGTTTATGACTAACGATCGCACCCCATTGTCCAGACTGGCAATTATTACGAACTACAATCGGAATTTCTGGAACTAATAAAGCTTGTCTAGGTTTGGCTCCAAAAACATAAATTTGGGGTTTAATATTAGTATTAGACATTTTTTTGTTGACTTTGAATTTAGATTTTTTCTCTGTTTCTTATTACTAATTAATTAGATGTGTTGCCTTTGCTGGTTCAGGATATTTGTAATCTGTAGTTGCTTCATCTTGAGCTTTAATGATTCGTAATGCTCCTAACAAATGCTCTAACATTTCTATGTGAGCAGGAGTAAAGTGAATGCTAAAGCCTCCCCCATCTCTTGCATAGCCTGGGGAAACAAGAGAGGCAGAACTTTGTTCTTCATGGGTGGCAATATACAGCCAGTCTTCGTCTTCCAGTTTGTAGTGAGTGTCTGTCCAGGTTCTTAGCATGATGGTATCCTCTAGCTAGACGGTAATTGTTGAAACTCTAGTCAATTTACAATTAGCTAATTTCAGTCTGACTCTATATATAGCGCCTGATTTTAATCAACTGACTGTTTGACCTTACCAGTAGTGTCTTTTTAAGTTGATTTTTGTTTCAACCAAGTCGATTGTAGCGCTGGTTGATTTTATCGTCAAGAGTAAAGTTGAAATTTTCGTCAAAGATAGTTAGAATACTTACTAGGAGGTAAAAAGCCGTGGCAAAGAGTTTTGGAAAGCTAATTAGAAAAGCCCGCAAGGACAAAGGATATTCACAACGGGAACTGGCCAAGTACCTGGGAGTGGACTTTACCTATTTATCCAAGTTAGAGAACGATCGCGCTGACTATGCGCCAAAAGAAGAAGTAATTCGAGGATTAGCCAGAAATCTGGATTTGGATGAAGAAGAATTAATTTTCCTTGCTGGTAGAATTCCTCAACAATATGAGGAAATTCTCAAGCAAAACCCAAAAGAGATGTTGGCATTATTCCGACGAATGCAGGAAAATCCTGAGTTTGCTCAAAGAATATCTCAAGCTGCAACAGAGGGAGAATAAACCGTGAGTATCCTAAAAGCGTATCGCTTCTATCATAAGGAGTCGATTGAGCGTCGGGCGAATGATATTCTCAGGCAGATGCAAATGACCACAAATTTTGCTCCTAAGTGGCCTTTAGAGGCTTCTTTAGTAGCTGATTTTTTAGACTTAGGAGTAGTTTGGGATCAGATAGTGCCTGATGAAGAGGGTGCGATTGCTGCCCGCATCTTACCAACAGAAAGGCTGATTGAGATCAATGAAGATATTTTAGATAAGCCCCAAGGGTTTCAAGAATCCACACTTGCCCATGAAATCGGTCATTGGGTATTACACATTAATCAAGATGAAGCAGATGGAATTGTGAAACAGTTGGAACTTGATCTCGGTGATTACGGAACACCAAAAGAGTCAGAACAACCTTTTGTTTGTAGGGGAACAAGTGGGAGCAAAATTGACTCTATTGAATGGCAAGCGCAATATTTTGCTGGTTGCTTATTGATGCCAAAATCGATTCTGGAAGAAAAAAGACAAGGCAGAAATTTAACTAAGTGGTCACACCTTTATAAAATCAAAGATGAATTAGGTGTGAGTATTTCTAATTTAACTTATCGACTGCAAGAGTTTGGGTGGATTTCTATTCCTAAAGGTAGTCGCAAAATTCATCGGGGAACTCTAGAAATCAAAGGGCAAACACAACTATTTGGATCAACTTGTGGGTAGTCCTATAGATGTAGTGATAAGTTAATGTAAATCATTAATTTCTGAGATGAATTGGCCTAATTTGGCTTCTAACTACTGGAAATGTTAAAGTCTACTTTGTAAGTATTCCCTGCCATTAACCCACTCATGAGTTATGAGAAACTCAACCCCAATTGGGCTCGCCTAAAAGTCCGCTATGATCTATTGATGCCGATTCTAAAAAACATCTGCTCCTATGTCAAGTGATGAACTAATATGCCCTAGTTGTGGTAGTACCCAGAGCGTCAAAAATGGGACAATTGATCAGAAAAAACAGAAAGACCACTGTCCAAGTTGTCCTAGACAATTTGTG